>CAJOEQ010000058.1 GCA_905233515.1 uncultured Synergistales bacterium | reverse complement strand
ATTAATAAAAAATTTTTCCCCCGCTCATGTCATAAAAACGGGGGAATTTTATTATTATTGCGGTCTTGCTTCTGTCTCAAGATTTTCTTTTTTCGGGGCTGCCTCGTCTGAAATTATTTGCCCGTCCCTGAATCTCAAAACTCTTTGACTCCACGTTGCAATTTCAGGCTCATGAGTTACAAGAATTACTGTTATTCCCTGATCGTGCAGGCCTGAAAAAATATTCATGATTTCTACAGTCGTTTTCGTGTCAAGATTCCCCGTCGGTTCGTCCGCTAAAATAATCGGTGCATTCCCTACGATTGCGCGTGCTATAGCGACTCTTTGCTGCTGGCCTCCGCTCATTTGTGAAGGTTTATGATGTAATCTTTCACCGAGTCCAACTTTTTCAAGAGCGTTAATTGCTGCTTTGCGGCGTTCTGAACTCTTTACACCTCGATAAATTAACGGCAATTCTACATTTTCTACAGCGTCAATCTTAGGCAGTAAATTAAATCCCTGAAATACAAAGCCTAATTTTTGATTCCTAATATCAGCAAGTTCGGCTTTATTTAATTTCTTGACATTCACGCCGTCAAGCTCGTAATCTCCTGAAGTAGGAACATCAAGACAGCCTAAAATATTCATCATTGTAGATTTTCCTGAGCCTGAAGCACCCATTACACAGACAAATTCCCCGCGCTCAACACTGAACGATACAGAATTAAGCGCGTGCAGTTCTACATCACCGGTCTTGTAAATTTTCGAGAGTTCTTTAACGTTAATTATGCTCATTATCTGGGACCTCCACCGCCGCCCGGTCTTGGCCCTCTAGGTGCACCCATGAGTCCGCCTCTTGTTGTTGTGCCTGTTTTAACTCCTGCTTGAGCATTTATTACGAGATTCGTATTTTCCTGTAAAACATTTCGCGGCTCTCTTGCTGGTCTTGCTTGATTTGCTTGATTGTCAGGTCTCGGCGGTCTTGACTCGCGAATTTCCTTGACTAATTCAACAAATCGCCCGTCAGTTATTCCCGTCTCGACTCTAACTGGACGCATCATAATCCCGTCATGTTCAGGCCAAAGAGTCCCGCTGTCAAGAGTCTTTCTCATCGTTAAAATACTTCTGTCAAATGAAATAGTCTTTAATAAATCTTCAGGCGGGGTAAATCTCAAAGCAGCTACAGGAATTCTTAAAACATTCTCGGCCTTTGCTGTCTCAATTGAAACATTTGCAGTCATTCCCGGCTTGAGCTTTAAATCAGGGTTATCAACGTGAATTATAACCGTATAAGTTACTACATTATCAGTAGTAGACGGGGCGATTCTGACTTGAACGACTTTTCCGTTAAATTCTTCATCAGGGAATGCGTCGACTCTGAAAGTAACTTTTTGACCCTCTTTAACTGTTCCTATATCGGCCTCATCTACTTTTGTCTCGATTTTCATTTTTGCGAGATCCTGAGCGATTTTGAATAGAGTCGGAGTCTGATAACTTGACGCAACAGTTTGACCGGCTTCAACTTTTTTGTCAATTACTATGCCATTAACCGGAGAAGTTATACGAGTATAGCCCAGATTAGTTTTTGCCCGTTCGACTGCGACTTTCCCCTGTGCTACTTTTGCGCGTGCGTCTCTCAATGCTGCCCGTCTTACTGCTACATCTGTCGCGCTTGTGTCAACTGTACTGCGAGCTATTAAATTGCGGCGTAATAATTCTTGATTGCGCTTTAATTGTGCTTCTGCGTTACTTAATGAGGCCTGAGCACTTGAAACATTTGCCTGCATTGCTAGTAAATTTGCCTCTGCGTCACTCAAATCTATCAGAGCTATTAACTGGCCGGCTTTAACGACTGAATTATAATCTACGTATAATTCTTTTACGATGCCTGATACTTGAGTGCCGACTTCTACAACACTAATTGCGTTTAATTCTCCAGTTGCTGTAACTGTTGAAATTATATCACCGCGTGAAATCGGCTGAGTAGTCAATCCATAAGTTACCGGCGTTTCATGGAAAAAATAATAATATGCTCCATAACCTAAGGCGGCTATAATTGCAAGAATGATTAATTTTTTGATTCCTGCTAACATTTTATAATTCTACACTCCTTTATTTAATAAAAAATTTAAGATTGTGAGTTTTTCAGGATTAATAATTATATTTTCTGCGTTCAACTTCCCGAGCGGGATTGCTTTATTTTTGCCGTGATAGTCGCTGCCTCCTGAAATAAATAAATTCTTTTCGCGGGCAATTTCAGCAAGAGACTCGCATTTTCCGAGACTATATTTTGAGTAATAGCATTCAAGCCCGTTTATTCCATATGAAATAAGCTCGTCGAGTATAATTAAAAATTTTTCGCGTGAAAGTTCGCTTTCACCTTCACCGCCTAAAGGATGAGCCCATACCGCCGCGCCGCCTGATTTGATAATAGCTTTTATTGCAAGTTCTGCGCTGATTCGGTCGATTCCTGTTTTGCAAGGATTAATAAAATTTTTTATCGCCTCAGTTATATTATTTGCGAGTCCCTTAGAAACTATTAAATTTGCTAAATGAGGTTTGCCGACGCTGGGAATCTTTAAAAGCGAGTCTATCTCTTTATCTGTGAAAGTAATCGCGAATTTATCACGCAATAATTTGACCCGTTTAAAAAATTTCTCATGTCTTAAATTTTCGCCGATATTCAAAGCCTCCTGGAAAATTTTATTATTCTCGTCATAATTCAAGCCCAGTATATGGCATTTGCCGTTATTTGCTATGCATGAGAACTCTATACCATGGGAAAATTTTATATTGTCGGGTATTAATTCGCGAATTTTGAGCGCGCCCGTTATAGTGTCATGATCTGTCAGGGCAAAAATATTTATTCTTGACTCTAAAATTTTCGCTAATAATTCACTAATTGAGTCAGTCCCATCAGAAAAATTTGAGTGTATATGCAAATCTATCATCTTAAATTTTGCCTTCAATTTCGCCGGGTAAATGGCCAAGTGCTGAGTCTAAATCTACTCTTGCCGCTTGAGCGTTATATAATGCCTGATAATATGTATATCTCGCGCTTGCTAGACTTGATACGGCATTGCTGACTTCTAGGGAATCACCGACTCCGACTTCATAGCGGCCTCTTGCAAGAGTCAAATTTTCTTCTGAGTATTTTACGGCCTCTTCTGAAGATTTCACGGTATTTATTGCTGACTTGAGATTTAATACTGAAGTCCTTACGCTTTGAATAATTTGCTGTTTTGCGCTGTCAACATCTGCAAGAGTCGAGTCAAGTCTTGCGCGGGCTGATTCAATTGCTGCCTTAGTCGTTCCGCCGTCAACAATGGGAACATTAAGATTTAAATTTACTGTATATTCACGAGTCGGGTTATTGCCTTCAGATTTTGACCAAGTAGCCCCGGCTGATGTCGTTATAGTCGCTGAATTTGAACGTGCAGCACTCTTTATAGATAATTCGCCGCCTTTAACGTCGTGAAGCAATTTTTTATAGTCCGGTCTGTCCTGTAAAGCAATATCTATTAATTCATTCGTGTTGTCTAGGATTTCAGGTAATAATAACTCACTTGACAGCGAAATATTAAAGACTCCTTCTATATCAGTACCCATAGCAACCCGCAAATTTTCTTGTGAGACTAAAATATCATTCTCAGCTCTCATTAAGGAGACTCGGGCAGCTGCTAAATCTGATTTTGCCTTAGTTACGTCAATTAATGCCTTCTCGCCGACATCGTAAAATCCTTGAGCGTTCCTTAACTGCTCCTCTAAGCTTGCAACTTTTTCGCGTTCGACATCACGATTTAAAATTTTCAGGACTAAATCATAATAGGCTTTTTTCGCATTTGCAGCGACTGTGATTTGTTGATATTTTTCTGTTTCAGTTGAAGCTAAAATACTTTCTTGTCTGATTTCCTTCAATAATTTATTTTGCCCGGTGTCATATAAAATTTTACTTGCTGTTAGTGATAAATTGCCGGAGTCCGTGTTATTGTCCCAGTATTGAAAATTGCCTCTTGCTCCTGCTGAACCTGAGAGATTTACTTTAACTCTATTATTTGCACGTAGAGACTCAAGCTGGGCTATTAGATCCTGTGTAGCTGCCTTAGTTTTCCGTAAAGACGGGTGATTTGTCAGTGCAAGAGTTAAACACTCTTCAAGAGATAACGCAGAAATTTCTTGACTCATTGCAAGATTTGCCGATAAAAATATAAACGCGACTATAAATAATATTTTGCGCATAAAAAACGCTCCCGATTTAGTATAAAAAATTGACATCATGAAAATTAATTTTATCTTAACTTTCACTAGGTCAGTATAGTTAATATTTATGAAAAATTTGTGATTTATTATATTTGCCGCGCACAAAAAAAGCCTGCTTATTTCAGCAGACTTGACATTCTCTCTTGATGGGTGATAGAAGAATCGAACTTCTGACCTCTTCCGTGTCAAGGAAGCGTTCTACCTCTGAACTAACCACCCAGATAGGCAAAACGCCTTGTATAATATCAAATTTTATTATTTTGTCAAATGATAATATATCTCAAGCCATTTTTCGCCGGTTAAGTCTTCAGCTCTAAGACTCGCGCAATCTTGCAAAATCTCCCGCCAATCGTCTATATTCATAAAGCCTCGCAAATTATTTAATAGAGTCTTCCTTCTGTGAGTAAATGCCCTGTGCAGGAATTCAATAAATAATTTATCTCGGGAAAGCTCAAAATTTTTATTTATTCTTATCTCGACAAGTGCAGAGTCAACCTTTGGAATCGGCCTGAAACAATTTCGGGGAACTTTATGTATTATTTCAGCACTTCCCATTAATTCTATAATTATTCCTAAAGGATAACGCGCTTTAGTGTCGGGCTTGGCCGTGAGTCTTTCTGCTGACTCCTTCTGAAGCATTAACAAATAATATTTTATTCCTGAATGCTTTATTAACTCATAAATCAGCGGAGTCGTTATATTATATGGAATATTAGCGATTATTTTTTCAGGAAATGGATTTAAAGAGTCATAATTAAATTTTACAGCGTCTGACCAGTGAAGACTCAAGGCCGGGCTATTTTCTGCTAAATTTTCAAGCTCAGGGCGTAATCTCTCGTCAAGCTCTATAGAATGAAGACATTTAATTTTTTGTGAGAGAATTTCACGCGTTAAGACTCCATGTCCCGCGCCTATTTCTAATATGCAGTCTGACTCGTTCAAATCAGCACGCGAAATCATGAAAGCTAAAATATTTCTGTCAATTAAAAAATTTTGTCCGAAACGTTTTAAAGCCTTCATAATTTATACACGAGCCAGAATCGTTTTATTTCCGCCGTCTCTTTTCGCCTGAGTCATTGCGTCATAAGCTGCTCCGATAAGGTCATTGACTCCGGGATAAATTTCAGAGTTTATATCAGCAACCCCCGCGCTTATTTTCATGCCGTCTACTCGATTTCGAATATCATTAGCGAGAACTACAGCAGCCGCCCCCGAACATTCAGACAAAATCATAAACTCGTGAGTGCTCCATCGTCCAAATGTGCTATTTTTGCCGCGATTCGATAAAATTTTTTGAGTCCCCCTCACAAAATCACGCATTAATCTATTACCTGACATAAAGCCCGAGTCCTCGTTAATTTGCTTGAGATTATCTATATTCAGCATTATTAGACTTAATTGTCCGGCCTGCTTTATCGCGTTTGATAAATCACGTAAAATAACATGCTCGAGTCCCCTTTTATTCAATACGCCCGTATGATTCTCAAACGTTAAAATCTTTCTTAGCTGTTCACGTGTTTTATTTAGGCTTGTAACGTCTTCAAATGTCAACATTACTGAATCATTTCCGTTCCAGTCTATTGGGCTTGCGTGAATATTTATAATTCTAAAATCTGAGTCAGGGCTTGAAATCTCGTTAAATTCCTTGTCAAGATAATCAGAGTCACTAAAGGAGAAAAAATTTTGTTCTGCTTTAAGCTCAAACATTTGACACTCAAGACTTCCGGCGCGCTTGTTAATAATATCTGCAAGTTTTGAGCTGATTTCTTCACCGTCAACGAAATCTAAAATATTTTTACCGGCGAAATTAATTTTTGCTGAAGACGCGAGAAATTTATTAACTGCTAAAAATATCCCGTCTAAATCAACGACTCCAGCTCTAAACGGTACAGAATTCAATATATCGGGGTTGCTTTGAATTATTGCGGGCTGATTTTGAGTCGCATTTATACTCGGAGAAATTTTCAGGACGACTCCGACAATTCCATTATTATCGACATTCAGCGGCGATGCTGTTATCTCCCAGATTTTATCATCCTCGCTGACTTCTAAAGCGTCAGTGTGTCCGAGACATGCAGCCATTAATAAATCATGCAAGGCTCTATCTAAATCCGTAATCATAGGCGGGTAATTGCTCCCGTCCTCGCACTTATGACCGAATAATCTCAAAGCAGCAGTCTTATATCCATTAGTAGCATGAAGTAATCTGCCTTTGAGATTCACAACACAGCACAGAAGGCCGGGGCAGCTGTCAAGAATTCCGCTCCAAATACTCATAATTTTATTTTATGAAGCGTAACCGTTCGGGTGTGATTTATGCCACTTCCAAGCAGTAGCAATAATATCTTCCATTTTTGTAATTTCAGGATACCAGCGCAAAATTTCATGAGCTTTTGTGCTGTCAGCTATGAGTCTTGCCGGGTCGCCTGCTCTTCTTTCGCCGATTTCTACAGGAATATCAAGCCCCGTTGCCTGTCTTGCTGCGTTTATCATCTCCATTACTGAATAACCGTCGCCGCTGCCTAAATTAAATATGTCGCTCTCTCCGCCCTTGCGCAAATATTCAAGTGCTAAAATATGAGCCCTCGCTAAATCCTCAACGTGAATATAATCGCGTATACATGTGCCGTCTTTAGTCGGGTAATCATCGCCGTAGACTGTAACATGATTGCGTTTACCTAATGGGACTTGCAAAATTAACGGGATTAAATGAGTCTCGTGCCTGTGATCTTCACCGATTGAGCCGTCATGCCAAGCTCCTGCAACATTGAAATAACGCAGTGAGACATATTTTATTTTGTGCTGTAAACTGACCCAGTGCATCATTTTTTCCATTATGCGCTTGCTTTCACCGTAAGGGTTTGTCGGGTTAGTCTCATCAGTCTCTAAAATGGGGACTCTTTTAGGTTCGCCATAAGTTGCCGCAGTTGACGAGAAAATTATTTTACCGATATTATTTCGCTGCATTGACTCTAAAAGACTTATCATGCCGCCGACGTTGTTATCGAAATATTTTAAAGGTTTCTCGACGCTCTCACCGACTAAAGAATAAGCGCAAAAATGTATTACTGCTTCTACATTGTTTTCAGCGAAAATCTTATCAAGTAATGCTCCGTCGCGAATATCGCCATGATAAAATTTTGTGCCTTCAGGGATTGACTCTTTATGGCCTAATTCTAAGCTGTCAATTATTATGACATCTTCGCCGTGTTCCTGAAAAGCTCTTACATTATGCGAGCCGATATAGCCAGCTCCACCGCAAATTAATACTGACATGAAAAAATTACCTCCTGAATTAACTTATATAAATTATATATAAAAATTTAATAATCATAATTATTTGAGCCGCCAATACTGGGAATCGGGTTAATCATGACATCACCGACTGCAACGGATCTATCACCGCTGTTATTGCTGCCTACGTGCATTTTTCGGGGTCTTGCAACTGGTGAGGGCTTGACTGATTCATAAATGCTGATTGCGACTCCTTCAGGTGCGTTACTCCGAATTTATTTAATGCCATATTTGCCGCCTGCTGAGTTAGTGCCGGGTTCGCCTGCCACCAAGTATTTTGTCCGTCGGTGCTCAAAAAAATTATAGATGAATCTTTACCAGTTCCGCGCGAAATTTTAAGATTTATGGGAATTAATTTTTTCCCGGAAATATCACAAGCCTTCAGCCACGCAAAATCCCCGCCCATCCATGAATAGCCATTAGGTGAATCAGTAATATTTAATTCCGGTGAATTTGAACGCAAATAATGCCGAGCTGTAGAAGTTTTTGCGAGTTTTACGCCGACCCATATAGAATCATTTACGCGTGAGACTTGAGAATTTACAGGAGCATTCACGAAATAACGCCGTAAATTATTTATATCAGGGTTAATATTATTATTTAAATTTACAGCAAGTGCCAGCGAATAAAGCCCGCCTATAACTGAGTGAATATCTTTATCAGGATTAACAATTGCTTGACTCGAGAATGCAGTATTAGCACTCACAAGAATTATAAGAATAATCGCAAAAAATTTTGATTTCATGTTTATAATAAATCCTTCTTTCATGAATATATTTTATTTTATAATTTTATAATAACTCACGCAAAAAATTTCATTCTTTCATGTTATATATCACTATTTTATAATACAGCCGATTCACGCCTATTATTACTGCAAAAAATTAATTATTTCGCTAAAAATTTTTATAGAATCCGCAAATTATTATCCCATTTTCAACAATATAGCCGCAAAAAATTTTATTCCCTA
>CAJOEQ010000057.1:6290-8863 GCA_905233515.1 uncultured Synergistales bacterium | reverse complement strand
ATCATCACGGCATACTTTGTCATCTTTGATGCAGCCTTAGTGATGTCATATTCCTGATCTCCCACAGCACGAAGAGGAAGACCCTCTGTAAATCTTTCAGAGAAGCGCGCCGTAGTGTCGTAACGGACCTGGCCGCTTATTATGAACATAGGGATCGAATCAAGCCAGCCGCATAATACTCCGGTTAAAGCGTTAGTACCTCCCGGCCCTGTTGTAACACAGACAGCAGCAATATTATTATCAAGTCTCGCATAAGATTCAGCAGCAATCGCCGCCGCTTGTTCGTGATGAGTATAAATTACTTTGAGGCCGTCTTTATGTCCTAAAGCGTCATTTAAATGCATTGCCCCGCCTCCTACGACGCTGAAACAATGTTTTATCCCATGTGAGACGAGAAAATCAGCTACATAATCCGCAAGTCTCTGCTTCACGTTAATAAATGCCTCCTTTAAAATTTTTATATCACGATAATTATATAAAAAAAAGACTGACTCGCGCGAATCAGTCCCAGAAAATTTTAAAAATTTTATAGTGCTGATAAAGTCTCTTGATTCATGATTTTGACTCCTGCTTTCATGAGTGAATCAGAAGCCGACTCGTTGTCATTGACTCTAAAAATCATATACGCGCTTTCTGATTTCTTATTGCCTAAAATTGCGTACATGTATTCAACGTTGATATTAACGCCCTGCAAAATTTCTAATACTTTATTCAAGCCGCCCGGTACGTTCGGAACTTCAACGGCTATAACTTCTGTGATACTTGCTATAAAGCCCGCTGATTTCAAAACATTTGCAGTGCCGTAAACATCATCAACAATTAAGCGCACAATACCGAAATCGCTTGTCTCAGCAAGTGAAAGCCCCCGCATATCGATATTATTATCAGCAAGTGCCTTCGTCATCTCATGAAGACAGCCCGGCCTATTCTCAAGAAATACAGAAATTTGTTTAACGCTCATAATTCGCAGCCTCCTTTAAATTTTGCGGTTGTCTATAACTCTTACTGCTTTGCCCTCACTTCTCGCTATTGTCTTAGGAGCAACAAGAGTAACTTTCGCAGTTAATCCCAGCATTGAACGCAAGCCGTCTACTAATTTTGCCTGCCTCTTGTTTACTTCGCCGAGATTATCCGTGAACATTTCCGGAGTCATTTCGACTTTTACGTCAAGTGTATCAGTATTATTTACTCGGTCAACTATAATTTGATAATTTGCAGGATAGCCCTGATTGATTAATACTGTCTCGATTTGGCTCGGGAAGACGTTAACGCCGCGAATTATTAACATGTCATCGCTGCGGCCCTTAAGTTTCGTCATTCTCACATGAGTACGACCGCACGGGCATTTTTCGCGAGTGAGTGAGCAAATATCACGCGTTCTATATCTCAATAGCGGAAAACAAGCTCACCTAATTCGCCTTCTGGTAAAACTTCGCCGGTTTCAGGATTAATTATCTCAGCAATAAAATAATCTTCGTTTATATGCATTCCGTGTTGATCCGAGCATTCAAAAGAGACTCCGGGCCCGCAAAGTTCAGTCAGTCCGTAAATGTCATATGCTTTTATTCCCATAGTGGCTTCAATATCATGTCTCATGCTTTCAGACCATGCCTCAGCCCCGAAAATTCCTGCTTTTAACGGTATATCATTCGGAGTCATTCCCATTTCTTTCATGCGTTCACCGATAAAGGCCGCATAACTCGGAGTACAGCATAAAATCGTCGCCGATAAATCTTTAATAAACATAATTTGCCGGTCAGTATTTCCTGATGATGCAGGAATCGTGAGAGAACCNNGTCCGGGCCCGCCGGTAAACAGCCCATAACCGTATGAAACTTGTACAACGTCTTCATTTGTTCCGCCTGCTGCTGTAATAGCTCGTGCGCACATAGTCTCCCAGATATTCAAATCATGCTGAGTATAGAAAGCTACGACTCTTTGTCCTGTTGTGCCTGATGTTGATTGAATTCGCACGCAATCTTTTAAGGGTTTCCCCATTAAGCCGTATGGATATGCTTTACGTAAATCGTCCTTTGTGAGAAATGGCAGCTTATATAAATCATCCTGCGATTTAATATCATCAGGAGTTAAATTTTTTCCCTGCATCTTAGCTCTATAATACGGGACATTATCCCAGACGTGGCGAACTTGCTTTAATAGCCGCTCATTTTGTAGTTCTCTAATTTTTTCGTGCGGCATTGTCTCAATTTCGGGCTGATAATATCTTTCTTTAATTTCCATCTTGTAAATAATACCTTCTTTATAAAAATTTTATGCGTTTCTACCTAAATTAAAGGCTTTCAGATTCAACTCTAAAAATTTAGCTGGAACGCATGAATTGATTGACTCCTGCCATGCTTGAAAGGGTATATCAGGGAAATAATTACTTAACCGGCCAAGTAAGACGAGATTTACAGCTTTTGAGCTCCCGGCCTCTTCTGCGAGTTTCAGACAGTCAAGCGCGTCAACTTTTACGCCCAGTGATTTAATTTTCGCTAATAAATTTTCAGGATAAGTCATCGCACCTGTTAAAACCGGCATAGGGTCAGTCTCTTGTGTTGATGTAACAATTT
>CAJOEQ010000057.1:0-6185 GCA_905233515.1 uncultured Synergistales bacterium | reverse complement strand
AACACTTCCGCCGCGCTGACTCATTCCGTGAACTTCAGAGACTTTTACGTCATAATTCTGTGAAGTCAGCAAATGACCGAGTAATTTACTTGCTAAGACACTGCCTTGACCGCCGACTCCGACTATCATAATATTTTTTGTTGTCATGATTTATTAAGCCTCCTGAGATTCAAATGCGTTGAATTTGCATAACTGTTGACAAACTCCGCAGCCAACACAGAGAGTCGAGTCAATTTTTGCCTTACCTTCTTTAATTGCGATTGCCGGGCAGCCTATTCTCATGCAGGATTTACAGCCGACGCACTTATTATTATTCACGTGTAAAGCGGGCTTATGTTTTACATATTTTAATAAAGCGCAGGGACGACGAGAAATTATTACGCTGGGTTCGTTTGATTCTAATTCTTCACGAATAACTGACTCGCATTCTTGCAAATTATAGGGATCTATTACTTTTACGCGGTTAAAGCCCATTGCTCTGCATAAATTTTCAAGATTAATTTTTCCGGCTGGATCTCCTTTGATATTATAACCTGTTGTAGGGTTTTGCTGATGGCCTGTCATTCCTGTTATAGAATTATCAAGAATTATTACAAGCGAATTGCTTTGATTATAAGCGATATTTGCGAGTCCCGTCATTCCTGAATGCATGAAAGTTGAATCGCCTATAACTGCGACAGTTTTTAATTTCTTGTCAGAATGCTCAAGAGCTTTATTAAATCCATGAAGGGCACTTACTGAAGCTCCCATACAGAGAGTCATTTCCATTGATGAGAGCGGCGCAACTGCTCCCAGTGTATAACAGCCTATATCGCCTAAGACAGTACAATTTAATTTATTCAGCGTGAAAAAAAGCCCTCTATGAGGACACCCGGCGCACATTACAGGAGGACGCGGGGGGATTTTCTCGTCAAGTTTTAAGCCGCGTTTTACTGGAAGATTTAATTTTTCAGCGATTATATTTTGACTCAATTCGCCCTCAAGTTTAAATAAATTTTTGCCCTCACACTCAAGCCCGAGCGATTTACAATAAGACTCAATAAACGGGTCAAGCTCTTCAACTATTATTAAACGCTTAACACTTTTTGCGAAAGATTTTATTTTCTCATCAGGTAACGGCCAAATCATGCCGAGCTTTAAAACTGGGTATAAATCCCCGCATGCCTCTTTTACATATTGATAGCTAGTTGACGAAGTAATTATCCCGATTGAGTTATCACGTCCGGAGTCGATTCTATTTATGTCAATATTTTCTGCGAGTTCCTGCAATTTCCTCATGCGTTCTTCTACGATGGGATGACGTTTTATAGCATTTCCGGGCATCATTACATATTTTGCTATATTTTTCTCATATGGCCGCGCGTTGAGTTCGACTCTTTCTCCGGTTTCTACTAAAGATTGAGAGTGAGCTATACGTGTACACATTTTTATAATGACAGGTGAGTCAAATTCTTCTGACATGTCAAAAGCTCGTTTAAAGAATTCTAGTGATTCTTGTGAGTCAGAAGGCTCAAGCATTGGCAATTTTGCAGATCTTGCATAGTGTCGCGAGTCCTGTTCGTTCTGTGATGAGTGCATACCGGGATCATCAGCTACACAAATAATCATGCCTGCATTAATTCCCGTGTAAGATACAGTAAATAAAGGATCTGCGGCAACATTGAGTCCCACGTGTTTCATTCCGCAAAAACTTCGAACTCCTGCCAGAGATGCCCCGAAAGCTGTCTCCATAGCAACTTTTTCATTAGGTGCCCATTCGCAGTAAATTTCGTTAAATTTTGCGGCCTCTTCCGTTATTTCTGTGCTGGGTGTGCCGGGATAACTCGACGCTACACAACATCCGGCCTCATAAAGTCCCCGTGCTGCTGCTGAATTCCCCTGCATTAATTGTTTCATTTAAACATTATCCCCCTTCAAGATTGCTGAAAATTTTAACACTATATAACAAAATAATAATCTCTCATTAATGAACGCATTATATAATTCATGTCAAATTTTGCGCTATTCAAGAAAATTTTTGATTGATAAATTCTGTATTTCTCGCGTTGTAATTCCGTCATTAATGCCATGCTAAAATTTTTATACTGCAATAAAATATGTAAAATTTTATAATAATTTCGTGAAGGAGCGCAGGGCAAATAAAATAATGCAGAGTAGTAAATTTGATTTTCTCAGTAATTGCAAATTTCCTAAACTTGAGAATTATTGCAAGAAGGCCGAAAAATGCCTAGAAATTGACAGTAATATATCATTGCTTTATCTCGGAAAAGTCGGCGAGACAATTATTAAGCTCCTGCATAAACATTATAATATTTCAAGCTCTATATCCCTTCAGGAATTAACACAGCGCGGAATAATCAACGAAATTATTTGCGAAAAATTAAATGCCTTGCTCGAATTCGCGAATGATTATGACTCACAAATTACTGCTAAAAGATTAATAGATACTGCCTGCGAAGTCTCTAAATGGTTTATTGACTCGTTCGGTGAAAGCAAATTTAATTTTCTGAAAGAAATTCCGGCTCTCTCAAAACTCGCTGAATATGGCCGTGAAGCTGAAGAAAATTTATACTCTAATGTTCGTTATTGCTTGCTTTGTATTGGCGACATGGGCGAATTTATTGCGGAATTCATGAGCAAAAACGGTAATATCGCTACTGGTAAATGGAAGCAGTCCGCTAAAATTCAAGCACTATTATCACGCAATCTTATAGACAAGGATAAATCTAATTTACTTGATAAAATCAGAGACTCACGAAATAAGGCCGTTCACCTCAATAAAATTTATTCACATGATGAGGGGCAAAAACTTTTAGATTACGCTTTGACTTTGTGCGAATCGCTGTATATTGATGTAATATCTCCGGACGATATAATTTCAGGGAAGATTACAGAAATCGACGAAGAATATTTATCAGTCTCAATCGGCAATATTCCCGGACTCGTAACGAGAAATGAAATCCCTTTAGAGAATGACGAAAATTTAAGCGATATTTATCACGAGGGAGAAATAAAAAAATTTAGAGTCGTTGACGTGTCAGACACAAAAATAATTCTCTCACTCATTAATATTAATACTCAGGAACAAGGGGCAAAATCAAGCGCAAATAATTCAACAGGATGGCACGATAAAAAATTTTTGACTCTCTGCAAAACTGCTCAGCATTCTCTAATAAAATCAGCTCTAAAACAGGGCGCAAATCCTAATGCAAGCAAGAAAAATAAATTTACTGCTCTAATGATGGCCGCTCAATTTAATAGAGACCCTGAAGCAATCAATGTATTAATTGACTCTGGAGCAAATATTAACGCCGTAAATAATCACGGTCAGACAGCTTTATTTTTTGCTGCACAATATAATTTTCCGCTCATAATCAAGACTCTTTGTGATAGGGGAGCAGACATTACAATAATTGACAAGTTCGGCAAGAGTGCTTTTTCTTATGCTAAGGCGCGCAAAAAAAATAAACTCGATAATAATATATTGATTTTACTTCAACAAAAGCAAACAACGCCGCCCGTTAATGATAAAATTGTTAGTGATGAAATTTTTGAATCCGATAATAATAATAACGATAATAATGAAAAGAGGCCAAGTAATTTGGAATTTCTCGAATTATGCAAGACAGGTACAGCACAGGAAATTAATGACGCTATAAAAGCCGGTGCAGATGTAAACTCTAAAGATGATAATAATAACACTGCTTTAATGATTGCGGCTGAATCTAATAATGACCCTGAAGCAATTAATGTATTAATAGACTCCGGCGCAAATATTGACTCTGTAAATGCTCAAGTTAGGACGGCTTTAATTCTCGCTGTAATGAATAAGAAACTAGAGACTATAAAAATTTTATGCTCAAGAAATGCCGACACGAAAATTTTAGATATTTATCACAAGAGCGCGCTATCTTATGCACTGGGAGAAATTAAGGACTCAGAATTATTAAAACTTTTAGCAGGAAATAGAATTCCTGATACTGAATTTCTAGAACTCTGCAAAAAAGGTACATCGCAAGAAATTCATAACGCAATCAATGACGGCGCAAATGTCTACGCAAGAGATCCGAATAATAATACTCTTTTAATGATCGCCGCAGAATTTAACACGCCTGAAGTAATACGAGCATTAATCAAAGACGGTGCTATGATAAGTCATCACAATATGGAAAATTCTAACGCTCTCATGAAAGCAGCAGAGTTTAATAATCTAGAGGCCGTGAAAATGCTCATTCAGAATAATATAAACGAGGCAAATAAACTCGGTGATACGGCTTTGATTCTAGCAGCTGCAAATAATTCGCCTGAAGTGTTGATTTACTTAATCAAAGCGGGTGCAAATATTGACGCTCAAAACGATAATTTATGCAAGGCCGTTGATATGGCAATCGATAATCCAAGAATGAAGGACTCAGAAATTTTAAAATATTTGCTTAATCGTGAATTAATGAAAGCCAGCAATCAAAATATTGAATCCCTGAAAAAATATATAGCAGCCGGAGCAAATATTAACGCTCAAGATCAAAACGGTAACACGCCTTTAATGTTTGCTGCAATGAGAAGACAGAAAGAATTATTTAATTTCTTGCGCGACTCAGGGGCTGACATGAATATAAAGAATAATGCGGGCTTTGATGCTCATGATTTTGCAAGAAAATTTTTAGGTGAGTAAATAAATCATATTTGAGAGATTGACAATAAATTTATTATGCGTTATTTTTCCTGAAGTCTTGAAATATAATATTATAAATATATAGATGGAAGGAAAAATTAATTTGCCTATCACAGATTTACTTGAGCGAAATTCAAAACTTTACGGCAATGAGGTCGCACTCGTCGAGATTAACCCCGAACAAAAAGAGCCGGTGCGCTTAACATGGAAAGAATATGACTTGATTCAAGCGACATCTTTAAAACCTTATCGGCGCGAAATAACTTGGTCAGTTTTTGACGAGAAAGCAAACCGAGTAGCTAATATGCTTTTATCACGCGGCGTAAAAAAAGGTCAAAAAGTTGCAATTTTATTAATGAATTGCCTTGAGTGGCTGCCGATTTATTTCGGAATTCTTAAAACTGGAGCTATAGCAGTTCCCTTAAATTTTCGTTACTCATCTGAAGAAATAGAATACTGCGTGAATCTTGCTGACGTTGATATTTTATTCTTTGGCCCTGAGTTCATAGGACGAGTCGAAAATACTGTACTGGCACTCGGTGAAGATTGCTTGTTATTCTTTGTTGGAACTAATTGCCCGTCATTTGCAGAGAGTTATAACGAGTCTGTCAGTAATTGCTCATCAGTTGCGCCGAAAATTTTAATAGAAGACTCGGACGAGGCAGCAATTTATTTCTCATCAGGCACTACGGGATTCCCTAAAGCAATTTTACACAATCACACGGCATTATTACAATCTGCACGAATGGAAGCTATACATCATGAGACTACTCACGACGACGTATTTTTATGCATTCCACCTTTATATCATACCGGCGCAAAAATGCACTGGTTCGGATCGCTTTATACTGGGAGCCGGGCTGTCTTACTCAAAGGCACATCACCGAAAACTATTTTAGATGTAATATCTCTTGAACAATGCACAATTGTATGGCTCTTAGTCCCGTGGTGTCAGGATATTTTAACGGCACTTGACTCAGGTGAATTAAAACTTGAAGGCCGCAATATTTCGCAATTACGTTTAATGCACATAGGAGCGCAGCCTGTTCCGCCTTCACTAATAAAACACTGGCTCGATTACTTCCCTAAACACAAATATGATACTAATTACGGACTTTCTGAGTCAACTGGGCCGGGCTGTGTTCATTTAGGAATCGAGAATATTCACAAAGTCGGAGCAATCGGAGTCGCCGGTTATGGCTGGGAATTAAAAATTGTTGACGAACATGACAAGCCTGTTAAACAGGGTGAAACGGGCGAATTATGCGTGAAGGGTCCCGGCGTAATGCTTTGCTATTACCATAATCCAGAAGCTACAGCAGAAACTATTAAAGACGGCTGGCTATTTACCGGCGATATGGCGATGATGGATAAAGACGGCTTTGTTTGGCTCGTTGACAGAAAGAAGGACGTTATTATAACAGGCGGCGAAAATATTTATCCTGTTCAAGTCGAAAATTTTATTATTACTCATCCTAAAGTACACGACGTTGCAGTTATAGGACTTCCTGAA
>CAJOEQ010000056.1 GCA_905233515.1 uncultured Synergistales bacterium | reverse complement strand
TTAATTATACGCAAATAAACAGCCGGTGAATCTTGAGACTCACCGGAAAAAAATTTTATTGATATATTCTTGCTTCTAAAGGTTTTAATTCGTCGGGTAATGGGTTATTTTCGCTGCAAAAAATTATTTGTCCTGATATAGCCGGAATCTTCACGGGCTTTGCTGAGAAATTCACGAGTGTTGTAATTTTTTTATTGTCAAGTGAACGCTCAAACGCAAAAATTTCTTCACTCTCTGATAAAATTTCTTGATAATCGCCAGCAATTAAAATATTATTCTTATTCCTGAAAGCAAGCAAATTTTTATACCAGTTAAGCACTGAGTCAGAGTCTTTTATTTCGTTCTCGGCATTAATGCTTGTATAATTCTCATTGACCGGGAGCCAAGTTTTATTATTTGTCGAAAATCCCGCATTTTTTTGCGCATTCCATTGCATGGGCGTGCGTGCGTTATCTCGGCTAAATTTCTGAATAGCTTTTATTGCCTGCTCATGTGAAAAGCCTTCATTGAGAGTAAAATTATATTGTCCGTGCGATGAGACATCATTATAAATATTTATATCGTCCCATTTTATATTAGTCATTCCCAGCTCTTCACCCTGATAAATAAAAGGAGTCCCCCTCATAGTTAATAAAATCGTCGCGAGTGCCTTTGCGGCCTTTTTTGTGCCAGTCCCTTCAGGGAAGAATATATTACCACTTCTCGGCTTGTCGTGATTCTCAAAGAAAACAGGATACCAGCCATTAAATTTTGTAGCATTCTGACTCTCTGCAAAAGCGCGCTTTATATCCGTTAATTTCCATTTTGAGGGATATATCCAATTTTCAGCCTCAGGGAAGTTAATATTTACAATGCTGAACTCGAATAACATATCAAAGACTCCATAATTCCCGACCCATTGCGATAACTCTTCAGGTTTGACTCCGTTTGCTTCTCCGACCGTAAAAATATCATGACCGTCAAAAACTTCCCGCTTGAATTCCCGCAAAAATTCAAGAATTCCCGGCGTGTTCGCTGTCATGTCGTGAATATTTACGAGTCCGTCTTTTGCGTCAGGTTTACCGTCAAGAAATTCTGCAGGTTTCTTGATATAAACTATAGCATCAATTCGAAAGCCGCCGATTCCTTTTTTAAGCCAGAAATTAGCAGAGTCATATAAAGCTCGTCTTACTTCCGGATTCTCCCAGTTTAAATCAGGCTGTTGACTCGCAAAAGTATGCAAATAATATTGTTGTCTCTCTTCGCACCATGTCCACGCACTTCCGCCGAAAATTGCCCGCCAGTTAGTTGGAGGAGTCCCATCTTCTTTAGCGTCCCGCCAAATGTACCAGTCTGATTTTGCGTTATTCTTGCTTGATTTTGACTCAAGAAACCATTTATGCTGGTCTGAAGTGTGATTATATACTAGATCCATGACGATTTTAATATCGCGCTTTCTTGCTTGAGCGATTAAATTATCAAAATCTGCCATAGTTCCGAAAGATTTATCAATTTCTGTATAATTTGCAACGTCATAGCCGTTATCAATCATGGGCGACTCATAAATTGGAGTTATCCATATAGATTTTATGCCGAGTTCCTTTAAATAGTCTAATTTGCTTGTTATGCCGTTAATATCGCCTGTGCCTGAGTTGTCAGAGTCCGCAAAACTTTTCGGGTAAACTTGATAGACTGCTGATTTTTGCCACCATTTAAGATCTTGTAAATTTTGCTTCATTAATAAAATTCTCCTTACGCTTTGATTAATTCTTTCTTCTGAAATTTGCCCGCTTTTAACAGCTTTTAATATGCCTTCAAATGCTGAAATATAATCATACGGCATTAATATAATATCGCAGCCCGCTTTAATTGCCATGATCGCCGCTTGTTCTGACGAGTAATTATCTTTTATCGCGCCCATCATGAAAGCGTCAGTTATTATTACTCCGTTATATTTTAATTCATTGCGCAATTTCCCGGTTATTATTTCATGAGAGAGACTCGCCGGCAAATTGTCTTGTGTTACATTCGGCAAATTTATATGTGCTGTCATGACTGAGTCGGCCTTGTTTAGATTTGCTTTAAACGGTATTATTTCGCATTCTAACAATTCCGGCCAAGTCTTATAAATTGTAACCTTCCCTTTGTGAGAGTCATTTTTCGTGTCTCCGTGTCCGGGGAAGTGTTTAATACTTCCTGCTATATTATTAGCGTGAAGGCCGTCAAGAAATTCACTGACATTTTTTGCTACAAATTCCGGCTTATTTCCGAAAGCTCTATCACCGATTACAATATTTTCTGGATTCGTGTTCACGTCGGCGACAGGTGCAAAGTCATAATTAAATCCGTATTCTTTGAGATATTTGCCGATTGTTCGTGCTGCTTTGAGAGTCTGACCAGTTTTAGCTATATCTTCAGGACTCTTGAATTTAGGGAGCTTGAAATTTTTATTATTCGCGAGTCTTGAAATTTGCCCGCCCTCTTCGTCAATTGCTATAAACGGCAAAATCTTGCTTGAATCTTTTAGAGCTTGATTAAATTTTTTTATTTGCGCTGGACTCTCTAAATTTTTGCGGAAGATAGCGAATCCTCCCGCCGGAAATTTTTTCAAGTTTTCAAGCATTACAGGATTAAAATTTTTGACTCCTACAGCGTTTTTCTTGTCATTGTGAATATTTTCAAGAGTTAATCTCGTGTCAAGCTGATCCGGACGAATTATAAATAATTGCCCTATTTTCTCATTAAGAGTCATAGAGTCTAAAATTTTCCCTGCGTCAATATCAGCGTGTGCAGTCCCAGCAATTAATAAAGCAATAAAAGCCGAAAATATTTTGATTCGATTCATGATTTAAGCCTCCTAAAATTATTTATTTTTCGGTTTAGCTATGATAAACGGCTGAATTTTCTCATTTTCGGGCGTGTTTGAATGAGCAAACCACATCGAGAAAAATTTTTCACCGTTATTGACTGTATAGCCGTCTTGTTTATGATCGCATGTGTCGTAGGGATCTTCAAGAATTAATACATCATCAAGAGTCGACTCCGTTCCCATTGTGTCATAACCGATTATTACTCGCCAATGTCCGCCCCATTCGATATTGTCGACTAAAATAGGCGTGCCTGCTTTGAGATTCTCTATTACAAAATTTTTGAAGTCGTCATACTCTTCAAATTTCGAATGAGTCAAGCTGCTTTCAACTTCCCAGTCTATACGCTTGAAAAATTCTAAAATGTCGCTGGGATTAGTGCCGACCGGATAAGGTTTTGTGTTCATTTCGCGCGCTAAATCCATTTCTGTATAATCTTTCACGCCGTACCAGTAAAAAACTGTCAAGACAGCAGCAGGGCCGCAAGTGTGTTCGCGAGTTTGCTGGTAAGTGGGATAATTTTCAAGAATTACGCGGTTACGTGAAGATTTCAGCACAAAATAATCTGTCATAGTGTCAAAATAAATAGAAAACTTGTGATTAATTTCATCAGGAGCAGAAGAAGCCCCCTCGCTTTTAGTGTCGAGTCCTTCAGGGTAAGGGATGACTCGCAACTCTTCAGAATATAAATTATCACTCACAAGAAAAATTATCAGCAGCGATAAAAAAATTTTTTCCATGATAAATAGACTCCTTATAAAAATTTTGCGAATACTTTATCACAATTATAAATTTACCGCGCAAAAAAAATTTCATACATAACAAAAAATTTTGCTCTGTAATATATTGCTATAACTAAGAAATTTGCAACTTTTTGTATTAGTAAATGTATTAGTAAAATTTGTCTTTCTGGCATGATTCAAGAAAGATTTTTATTTGCTTGCTGGGAATTCTTACACGAAAATTTTATCACGTTTATATTATATAATTTGCTTTGCTATATAAATATTTTTACGGAGGACAAAAACTTTTTGAACGAAAAAATTTCAATCAGAGGCGCGCGGGAACATAACCTCAAAAATATAAATATTGACATTCCACGAGGTGAATTAATTGTAATAACTGGCCCGTCGGGTTCTGGTAAGTCTTCACTTGCATTTGATACTTTATACGCAGAAGGTCAGCGGCGTTATGTCGAGTCTTTATCTGCATATGCACGGCAATTCTTAGGAGTTCAGAAAAAACCTGATGTAGACGAAATTTCGGGGCTTTCTCCTGCTATATCAATCGAACAGAAAGGCACCGGCCATAATCCGCGCTCAACTGTAGGAACTGTTACAGAAATTTATGATTATTTCAGGCTTTTATTTGGCAGAATCGGAGTCCCTCATTGTCCTAAATGCGGGAAGCCCGTTCAGAGTCATTCAATTGATGAGATTCTTGATTATATTTTGAGTCAAGAAAATGACTCGCGCGTTGAAATTCTTTCACCTTTAATTCGCAACAAAAAAGGGGAATTCAAGAATTTATTTAACCAAGTCAGGGCTCAAGGCTATACACGCGCAAGAGTCGACGGCAATATTTTATTTCTTGAAGAAGAAATTTTGTTAGACAAGAATAAACGCCACTATATAGAGATAGTAATAGACAGGTTGAAAATTTCTCAAGATAGACGAACGAGACTCGCCGAATCAGTTGAGTCAGCTTTAAAACTTTCAAACGGTTATGTGTTAATTTCACCTGAAAATAAGCAAGAATATACTATGACAGAAAATTATTCATGCCCTGATTGTGAGACAAGTATACCCGAAATTGAGCCGCGTTTATTCTCGTTCAATAATCCCGTCGGAGCTTGTCCCGATTGCGGCGGGCTTGGAAGTCATGAGCATTTTTCGCGTGAACTCGCAATTGATCCGACTCGTTCTGTTTTAGACGGCGCAATTATTCCGTGGAAGTCAAAACCTCATGTAATCGAGAAATTGAAATTATTTGCTGATAAACATAAATGGGACTTGACTCAGCCTTATAAAGATTTGCCCGTTGAAGTTCAGGATTTTATTTGGAACGGGAGCGGCGGCGAAAAATTACCGATGATTTTTGACGAGAAAGGAATCGCGCGGCCATATATGGGACGTTATGAGGGCGTTGTCGGGTGGCTTGAAGAAAAATTAAAATGGTTCGCAGATAATGAGTCAGTAGTTGACGAAGTAGCGCAATATAAAGAAGAAGACATTTGCAAAACTTGTAAAGGTTTAAGACTTAGACAAGAGGCCTTAAATGTGAAAGTCTCAGGCTATACTATAGGCGATTTATTAATTATGCCCGTTGAAAAATTAGCAGGAGTTGTGAAAAATTTTCAGCTCTCAAAATATGAACGTTCAATCGTTGAGCAGGTTATAAGCGAGATAACAAAGCGGCTTGATTTTCTTGTGAATGTAGGAGTCGGCTATTTATCTTTATTGCGGCGGGCTGATACTTTATCGGGCGGTGAGAGTCAACGAATAAGACTCGCTACTCAAATCGGATCAAATTTAAGCGGCGTGCTTTATGTCTTAGACGAGCCAACAATCGGACTTCATTCACGAGACACTGAAAAATTAATTAATTCCCTGAAATCAATTAAGAATCTCGGCAATACTGTAATTGTTGTAGAACATGATCGCGAGACAATGCAGGCAGCTGATAATTTAATCGAACTTGGCCCCGCAGCAGGTGAGGGAGGCGGCGAAATTTTATACTCGGGAAGTTATGAAGACGTGTTAAAGACTCAAGGTCAGACGGCTAAATATTTGCGCGGTGAGTCTTCAGGAATCGTCAAGAAAGAATCTCGGCGAGTCCCACTCGGCTGGCTGAAAGTTTTAGGAGCTTCTCACAACAATTTGAAAAATTTAAATATAAATATTCCCGTCGGAGTGTTTACTTGTATCAGCGGCGTATCAGGTTCAGGCAAAAGCAGCTTTCTTTATGACGTATTATATAAAGGATTGCGGCGGATTCTAGATAAAGATTTTCGCGAAAGACCCGGAAAATTTGACTCGATTCAGGGTGCAGAATTCTTTGATAATATTGTATTAGTGGATCAAAGCCCTATAGGCCGGACTCCTCGTTCAAATCCTGCGACATATACGGGCGTTTTTTCGCTGATACGTGAATTCTTTGCTAATTTACCCGAGTCAAAAATACGCGGCTTTAATGCTGGCAGATTCAGCTTTAACGTCAAGGGCGGGCGTTGTGAATCTTGCGGAGGTGCAGGCAGTGTGAAGACTTCAATGTTATTTTTGCCTGATATTTATTCGGACTGCGAAATTTGCAAGGGGACTCGCTACAATCATGAAACTTTAGAAGTTAAATTCAAGAATAAGAATATAGCTGACGTTCTAGCAATGACGGTTGACGAGGCTTTAAATTTTTTTGCTGAAATTCCTAAAAT
>CAJOEQ010000055.1 GCA_905233515.1 uncultured Synergistales bacterium | reverse complement strand
GTAGATCAAAAGGGTGTAGACGTTGAAGCAATCGCAAAATCTGCAATGGCGGTAGATTTAGAAGCATTAGCAGCAAATTCTAATAAGATTCTCGCAACGTTTGATAATATCTTCAAGAAGTAAAAATTTTTGCTAAGGGGTGAAGTTATGCCCCTATCTTTATTTCACGCAAAAAAAATAATGAGGGTCTTGCATTCACAGGATCCCTCATACATTGTGTCAAAGTGATTTCATCTGCTGCCTTTATGAAGTTTTCGAGGTATTTTGCAGGAGACTGACTTACTTTAAGACAGCTTCACAACGTTAGCAGCCTGAGGCCCTTTCTCTCCGTTAACGACATCGAAAGAAACTTTTTGTCCCTCGTTGAGCGTCTTGAAACCTTCGCCCTGAATTGCGCTGAAATGAACAAATACGTCTTTGCCCTCGTCTGCGGTGATAAAGCCGTAGCCTTTGCTCTCGTTAAACCACTTTACGGTACCCTGTGCCATAAAAAAAAGCCTCCTGATAAATAATAAAAAAATATATTTGCCCGCAAAAAAATAATTTCGAGCATTGATAGTGTTAGATTACAGGTTTTGAGGGGTTCTGTCAAGCATAAAAATTTTTAACTTAAGAGTTTTACTTGCAAATATCATAGATTCACGCGTATAATTTATAAAAATTTTAATGGGAGCTTGTGTTACAGGCTGAGAGGGAATAAACAATTATTCCGACCATAATAACCTGATCCGGATAATGCCGGCGTAGGGAATTTCAAATCAGAAAAATAATGCAGGCTCATTTGGAAAAATTTAAGGAGGAAAATATTTTGTCATTCGGAGTCTGTTTAAATAATGTCCGTGAAAAATCGCCTTTAATTCATAATATAACAAATTATGTTACAGTTAATGACGTTGCTAATGTCTTGCTTGCTTGCGGAGGAAGTCCCATAATGGCCGATGAGCCTGATGACGCAGTAGAAATCACTCAAATCTGCAACGGATTAAATATAAATATCGGGACTCTTAATTCACGAACTATTACAAGCATGTTTAAAGCAGGTCTAAAAGCGTCCGAACTTGGCCATGTTTTATTACTTGACCCAGTGGGAGCAGGTGCAAGCGCATTAAGGACTAATACAGCGATAAGACTCATGAAAGAAATAAAATTTGATGTCATTCGCGGTAATGCGTCAGAAATTAAGACTCTTGCTTTAGGTTCAGGAACTACTCACGGTGTAGACGCTGACAAGGCCGACTCAGTCAGTGATAAAAATCTTAGTTTCATGATTGATTTTGTTAAAAATTTTGCTAAATCGTCAAATTCTATTATTGCACTGACAGGAGCTATTGATTTAGTCTCTGACTCGTCAAAATGCTACGTAATTCGCAACGGACGGCCTGAAATGGGCAAAATTACGGGCACGGGCTGTCAATTATCGGGAATGATGACGGCTTTTATCGCTGCAAATCTTGATAATAAATTAGAGTCAGCGGCTGCTTCAGTGGCTTTAATGGGACTCGCGGGCGAATTAGCTTTTAAAGATGGACTCGGCAATTCAAGTTATAGAAATAATATTATTGACGAGATTTATAACATGACCGGCGAAAAACTTGACAAGGGCGCAAAATATGAAATTTTCTAAGAAAGATTTATTACTTTATGCCGTAACTGATAGATATTGGCTCAATGGCCGCAAATTATATGACGACGTGAAAGACGCGATTTTAGGCGGGGCGACTCTCGTTCAATTGCGCGAGAAAAATTTATCACACGACGAATTTAAATGCGAGGCCTTAGAGATTCAAGCATTGTGCAAAAATTTTAATGTCCCGTTTATAATAAATGATGATGTAGAACTTGCTAGAGAAATAAACGCCGACGGGATTCACGTTGGACAAAGCGACATGGAAGCCGGAAATGTCAGAGCTTTAATCGGCAATGATAAAATTTTAGGCGTTTCAGTCAGGACTCAACAAGAGGCCATAATCGCCGAGTCAAAAGGTGCAAATTATCTCGGAGCGGGTGCAGTCTTTCATACCGGGTCAAAATCTGATGCAGTTGATATTACTCACGAGGCTTTAAAGCAAATTTGCGAATCCGTTAAAATTCCCGTTGTTGCTATAGGAGGCATAACAGCTCAAAATTTAGTCGAGCTTAAAGACTCAGGAATTGCCGGGATTGCTGTAATAAGCGCGATTTTTGCTCAAGAAAATATCAGGAAGGCAGCCGAGAATTTACGTGATTTATCACAGAAATATTTTGCTTGATAAGAATATTAAAGCAGCAATTTTTGACGCTGACGGGACATTATTAGACTCAATGCATATTTGGCGGGAATTAGGCGCGCGCTATCTTGAGTCTTTAAATATTGAGCCTGAAGAAAATCTTGCTGCTATTCTTTATCCCATGAGCTTAGAGCAAAGCAGCTTATACTTGCAGACTAGATATAAATTAAATTTTCCAGTGAATGAGATTCAATCAGGATTTTTGCGAATAATCGAAAATTTTTATTATCATGAAGTCGAATTAAAACAAGGAGTTAAAAAATTTCTTGACTCTCTTGATATTCCTAAAGTAATTGCTACTTCAGGCGATAGAAATTTATTGCAGGCCGCTTTGATTCGCAACGGGATAAATCAATATTTCTCTAAAATTTTCACATGTTCTGAGCTTAACACTAATAAGCATGAGCCTAAAATTTTTCTTGAATGCGCTAAATTTTTAAATCTTGAGCCTAATAATATCGCCGTGTTTGAAGACGCTTTATATGCATTGAAGACGGCCAAGTCAGCAAATTTTATCATAGTCGGAGTAGAAGATAATTCTAATTTAGATAAGCGCGCAAGAATAATAAATATATGTGATTATTACGTTAAAAATTTTTTATCAGGAGGGCTATAATTTTTTATGAAGACAGCTTTAACAATCGCAGGCAGTGACTCATCAGGGGGCGCGGGGATTCAAGCCGATATTAAGACAATGACCGTGAACGGAGTTTTTGCAATGAGTGCTATTACTGCATTAACAGCGCAAAATACTTTAGGAGTTACAGGCATTCTTGAGTCATCACCGGAATTCTTGAATAAGCAGCTAGACGCAATTTTTACGGATATATTCCCTGACTCTGTAAAAATCGGCATGGTATCGAGTTCAGAATTAATTCACGTTATCGCCGAGTCCCTGAAAAAATATCACGCAAAAAATATCGTTGTAGATCCCGTTATGGTAGCGACCAGCGGGGCAAAATTAATTAATGATGACGCTATAAAGACTCTTGCAAATGAGTTATTGCCTCTTGCTTTAGTAATAACGCCTAACATTCCCGAAGCTGAAATTTTATCAGGCTTGAAAATTAATAACGAGTCCGAAATGATTCAAGCTGCTGGGAAAATTAATTCTTTATTCGGTTGTGCTGTATTGCTTAAGGGCGGCCATGCTGTGAACGACGCTAATGATTTATTATGCACAGGGCAGGGCGTTTATAAATGGTATCTCGGCAAAAGAATTAACACAACTAACACGCACGGAACTGGCTGCACACTTTCAAGCGCGATTGCTGCGAATTTGGCGAAAGATTTTACACTTGATGAGTCTGTCAGGCTCGCAAAAAATTATATTTCGGGTGCTTTAGGTGCTATGTTGGATTTAGGAAAAGGCTGCGGCCCAATGAATCACGCTTTTAACTTGTCAGATAGATTTATTCACAAATATAATACTGATTTTACATGCAAGAAAAGTTATAAAAATTTGCTTGAGCGTTTACGTGATTCCGTCTCTGATTTCTGGGCAGAATATAATAATCATCCATTTGTAAAAGGTCTTGAGTCCGGCAAATTAGACTCTCAAAAATTCAAGCACTATATAATTCAAGATTACATGTATTTAAATGAGTACTCAAAAGTTTTCGCGCTGGGAGTAGCTAAGGCAAAATCACTCGGAACTATGCAATTATTTGCGAATGTCATTCAAGCTATAGCAAATGTTGAGCTTGATATACACCGCGGCTATATGGGCAAATTAGGCGTAACTCAGCAGGAATTAGACTCGACTCCTCGTTCAATTGAGAATCTTTCTTATACGTCATATATGCTGCGAGTAGCTTATGAAGAAGGCGAACCGGAAATTTTAGCGGCGATTCTCTCTTGTGCTTTGAGTTATGAAGATATAGCAAAAAATATAGTCAAGAATAACCCGGACTCAGTTAATCATGAATTATTTGGTAACTGGATAAAATGTTATTCAGGTGAAGAATACTGCGCGACTAATCAAATTTTAGTGAATGCTATAGAAGAGGCCGCGAAAGATTATAACGAGTCGCAATTAAATCACTTGGCCGAAATTTTTAGAAATTGCTCACTCTATGAAATGGGCTTCTGGGACATGGCATATAATCATGAATAATAAACGCTGCGTAATAATCGGCGGTGCTGAAATAAAAGATTACTCGCTTATACGCAAATATTTATCGAGTCAGGACTATTTTATTTATTGTGATTGCGGGTTAAAACACGAGAAATTTTTAAATTTTAAGCCTGATTTAATAATCGGAGATTTTGACTCGCATTCTAAACCTGAAAATTTAAATAATGTTATAGTCCTGCCAGTCATAAAAGATGATACGGACTCAATTTTTGCCGTGAAAGAAGCAATTAAACGCGGTTATGATGATTTCTTGTTAATAGGCGTAACAGGCGGAAGGCTTGATCACACTTTAGGGAATATTTACGCGCTAATGATGTTAAAGCAGGCAAATAAACGAGCAATTATAATAGATGACTACTCAGAAACCGAATTAATTTCAGCGGGTGAACGAGTCCGAGTCAAATATGGCTGTAAATTTTTCTCCTTAATAAATATTTCAGGCACTGCACGGGGGATCGATATAAAACACGCAAAATATAATCTTGATAATGCAGAGATTGAGCCTTCATATCAATATGGAATAAGCAACGAGGTATTAAGCCCTGAGAATGACGCAGAAATTTTTTTACGTGAAGGAAATTTATTATTGATTCGCGTTCGTTCATGATTGCAAAATGTGCCAGTAAAATTTAAAATTGTCTAGAAATATTATTAGACACGAAAAATGAAAGGATTTGAAATTTTACCATGCCGAAATTAAGTGATAGAGTCGGAACTTTCACGGACTCAGTTATTCGACGAATGACTCGAATCAGCAACAAATACGGCGCAATTAATTTATCGCAGGGCTTTCCTGACTGGGATCCGCCTAAAGAAATGCTTGACTCGCTCGCTAAAGCAGCATATACGGGCCCTCATCAGTACGCTATAACTTTCGGGGCTAAAAATTTTCGTGATGCAGTCTGTGCAAAACAAAGTAAAGCAATAGGCCGCGAAATTGACCCTGAAACAGAAATAGTTATTACCTGCGGAAGTACTGAAGCTATGATGTCAGCGATGATGACTATTTGCAACCCCGGCGATAAAGTATTAGTTTTCTCACCTTTTTACGAGAATTACGGCGCGGATGCAATTTTATCGGGAGCTACTCCGATTTATGTGCCTTTAGTGCCTCCGACTTATGATTTTGATATAAAGCTGATTGAACAGGGCTTTAAGGACGGCGCAAAAGCAATAGTTATCTGCAACCCGTCGAATCCCTGCGGAAAAGTTTTCACCGAGCATGAATTAATCGCAATCGGCGAACTTGCTGTAAAATATGACGCTTATATAATCACTGATGAGGTTTACGAGCATATAGTCTTTGATCCATATAAACACGTTTACGCGTCAGGACTTCCGGGAATGTTCGATCATGTTATTACTTGTAATTCGCTCTCGAAAACTTATTCAATTACAGGCTGGAGACTCGGTTATTTAATCGGCCCTGCTGATGTAGTTGACGGAGCAAGAAAAGTACATGACTTCTTAACAGTTGGAGCAGCTGCCCCCCTCATGGAAGCCGCAGTTAACGCGTTTAAATTGCCGCCTGAATACTATGACGATCTCAAAGCGAAATATACTCAGAAACGTAATAGATTCCTTGAAGCTCTTGACGAGGCCGGATTAAAGCATAATATTCCCCAAGGTTCTTATTTTGTCATGGTAGATATTAGCAATTTCTTGCAGTTACCGCAATTTGAAGGCTGGACAGATTTAGCTTTCTGTGAATGGATCATAAAGAATATAGGAGTCGCCGCTGTTCCCGGGTCTAGTTTCTTCCGTGAGCCGATAAATAATTTAATTCGATTCCATTTTGCGCGCTCCGGTGAAGTGTTAGACGAGGTAGCAAGAAGACTCAAGAAAATGAGCGATCTATTAAAATAATTCATGAGTGTTTTAATTGC
>CAJOEQ010000054.1 GCA_905233515.1 uncultured Synergistales bacterium | reverse complement strand
CTGAAGATTTTAGCGTAACTGCCTCGGCATGGTTTGAGTACGGAATCACTTATAAACCGGTTATAGCTGTTGAATTAACTCAAGCTCAATAAAAATTTTAATAATCATTCTCAGGATTCGCATTTTTCTCGCGAGTCCTGATTTTTTTTTGCGAAAAATTAATAAATTCCCGTAATCCCTGCAAAATAAATCAGCCTAATTTATGATATAATCATTGCGCAAAAATAATATATAATATTTACAAAATTTTTATCCCCTATCACTAAGTGAATAACGCAGAAAGGAATAAATTTCATGATAAGTTCATACAAAATCAAAAAAATTACAGCTTTAATCACATTAATTCTAGCAATTTTCACCGTCTCAGCTTATGGAGCAGCCAAGAAAAAACCTAAGAAAGAATCCGAACCCGCTGCATTACGTAACTGGGCTCATGAAATCGAAGTAACTGACAGAGACGACTCCCAGAGCATGAAACTTAAAATCACGTANTTAATCGCCGCTGAAGCCGAAAAAAACATGTGGACTAATGACGAAGTAGAGAATTATAAATATACTCTCTTGAAAAATTTAAATCTCGCTGAGTGTATACCCTTTCATGTTGATATGTATATTCGCGGAATGCCCATTTATCCCGGCCCGTTCGATAAGCATATAACAATGATTGTAGGAGGCAAAAAATATACTCCGATAGATTATGACAAGCGATTTAATTTCAAAGTCTTAGGCGGACGCGACGGCATGGTATTCTTCCCTCGTTATGACCCTAAAACGGGTAAAGCAATTTTAGACGGCGCAAAAGATGTCCGAATCTTATTTGACAGCTCGATTTGTTTTGCGTTATCTTCAACAAGGGGCGATTTATTATGGGTCTGGGACTTGAACCGTGATAGAGGCAGCATAACGGGCGGACGTGCAGCAAATAGACTCGAAATTGATAGATTGTTGAAACGCACCGAAAAATTAAACGAGGAAAAGCGCAAATTACAGGAACAAATAGCGGCACTTGATAAAGAATCAAGCGAAGTTAATTCAAGAATAGACGAATTACAGTCTAATTAAGTAAAATATAATTTAGCAGCAAACGAAAGGAAGTTGTTATTATTATGAATAAGATGGATCGTATAGCTGTACTTACCAGCGGAGGGGACTCACCGGGAATGAATGCCGCAGTCCGAGCCGTTGCCCGCACTTGTATGTTCAATGATAAAGAGTGCATCGGAGTAATGAGAGGCTATGAAGGTCTAATCGAGGGCGATTTTATCACACTTGACAGCAAAGCAGTCGGAGGCATTATTCACCGCGGCGGTACTATTCTCAAGACAGCACGCAGCGAAAGATTCAAGACTCCTGAAGGCCGAGAAGAAGCACTTGAGAAAATGCGTGAGGCTGGTATTGACGGCCTTGTTGTAATCGGCGGTGATGGATCTTTTCACGGGGCTAAAGCTCTTCACGATTTAGGATTCCCGACAATAGGAATCCCCGGCACTATTGATAATGACATAACCGGCACTGATGAGACTATAGGCTTTGACACAGCAGTAAATACGGCTCTTGACGCAATCATGAAATTACGTGATACAGCCTCAAGCCATCAAAGATTATTCGTTGTTGAAGTCATGGGACGTAATGCGGGATTTCTTGCTCTTGAAGTCGCCGTTGCAACCGGTGCAGAATATGCCGTAGTTCCTGAATTGCCGCTGAGTATTGGCAATCTCACAAAATTATTAAAGAATTCTTATGCCGAACACAAGAGTCATACACTTATAATTCTTGCTGAAGGTGTTATGAGTGCTGCCGAAATGAAGGAACAATTAGCAGATGCAGGCGGTTATGACGCAAGAGTTACTGTTTTAGGTTATATTCAGCGCGGCGGTCATCCGACTTCATTTGATGTAGTTCTCGCTACTAGAATGGGCGCATTTGCCACTGAAAGCCTTATGATCGGTAAATCCGGCATGATGGTAGGAAATATTAATCATAAACTCGTGCTGAGTCCTTTAGAACGCGCATGGAGTGAGCATAAATCTTTAAGCCCGGAGATGTTGAGCTTAATTAACAAAATGAATTAGTGTTTTTACTGGGAGTCGTTAAAAGCGGCTTCCAGTCTTATCAATTTATTATTTATTATTTATTATTAATTATTTATGTAAGGAAAATTTTTATGCCAAGAACAGCAAAATCATTATTATTAGAATCACCTGAATTATTAACAGAAGAAGTTACAGCAGCACCGAAAAGACGCGGAAGAAGACCTAAAGCAATAGAGCTGACAAGCGATTTTATTAACACTCAGCCCGCACCCGAAGATTTACCCGACGAGCTGAAAGAAGAAGTAAACGAGATACAGCAGAACTCATATAATGAGATTGAAGAGCCGCCCATTATTGACGACTCAGACGACGAAAACGAAGAAACACCGGTAAAAACTACGACTCCGGCATATGGTAGACGAGAATTAATACAGCACCCGAAACCTAAATATACTTATTCTATGTTGGCCGCAAAAAATGCCGTTGACTTAAGGCGGATTGCTAAAGAATTTAACGTAAATGCTCCTATCTCAATGCGCAAAGATGATTTAATTCTCGCGACTCTCAAAGCTCAGGCCGAAAGCATGAATTACAGATTTGGCGGGGGAACTCTTGAGATTTTACCGGAAAATTTCGGTTTCTTGCGTCCTAAAGGAATGCTCCCGACTGACAGCGACGTTTATTTATCATCTTCACAAATTCGCAGATTTGGACTCAGAAATGGCGACGTTATATGGGGCTTAATCCGGCCTCCACGAGATCAAGAACACTACGAGGCTTTATTACGAGTCGAGACCGTAAATTTTTCTGATCCTGAGTATTCGCGTCATAGAGCAGTTTTTGCGCAATTGACTCCGATATTTCCAAATGTAAGACTCTCACTTGAGTCAGATCCTAAAGATTTAGCTACAAGACTTGTAGACATGTTTGCACCGATTGGACTCGGTCAAAGAGCTTTAATCGTTTCGCCCCCTAAAGCCGGGAAGACTACGCTTTTAAAACGCATAGCACGGGCAATCGCAGCAAATTCTCCGGACGTTATAATAATGGCCTTGTTAATCGACGAACGCCCCGAAGAAGTTACGGATATAGCGCGCTCAATTGATGGAGAAGTTATCGCGTCAACTTTTGACAGGCCGGCCGACGAGCATATAAGAGTCGCAAATTTGGCACTTGAGAAAGCAAAACGACTTGTCGAGGCAAAACGCGATGTAGTTATCTTGCTTGACTCAATCACAAGACTTGCAAGAGCCTCAAATTTAACAGTTCCGCCGTCGGGTCGTACTTTATCGGGCGGTCTTGATCCTTCAGGTTTATACTTCCCTAAAAGATTTTTCGGAGCAGCTAGAAATTTTGAAGAGGGCGGGAGTCTCACAATAATAGGCACTGCATTAACTGACACGGGCAGCCGCATGGATGATGTCATTTATGAAGAGTTCAAAGGCACGGGCAACATGGAATTACATTTATCGCGAAAATTAGCAGAACAAAGAATATTCCCCGCAATCGATATTACTAAATCAGGAACAAGGCGCGAAGAGGCTTTAATGCCTGATGATGATTTAAAACGATTATGGATTTTGCGAAGACGTGTAGCAGGAGTTGACGAGGCCGGCGCGTTAAATTTAATTCTCGACAAGTTAAAGCAGACTGACACTAACGCGGAATTTTTGAACTCGATAAAGTTACAATAAATAAATACTTGTTTAAATCAAGATTTAGGCTTATTATTTGCAATTGTAATAATAAACTTTTCTATATAATAATAAATATGAGGGGGAATATTTGTTGCATAAGATACTCGAAAAACGCCAGCTCTCTTATGACAAAGAAAGAGATCAAAGCGTTTATTACTACAAAGTTGAGGCACCGGAAATAGCGCGCAACAGAAAAGCAGGCCAGTTTATAATTTTCCAGATTGATGAAGATTACGGCGAAAGAATACCTTTGACAATTGCGGACGCAAACGCAAATGAAGGCTGGATCGCTGTAGTTTTCCAGACAGTAGGAGCAACGACTCGCAGATTCTCAATGAATTTTAACGTCGGAGATAATATCCCCGTTTTAGTCGGTCCATTAGGCAGACCTACTCACATTGAGAAGAAAGACGGCGCAATTCTCTGCATAGGCGGAGGAATCGGAATCGCTCCATTACATCCCATCGTTGAAGCAAATCACGCAATCGGCAATAAAGTAATTACAGTTATCGGCGCACGCACAAAGGATTTATTATTCTTTGAGGACGAAATGCGCAAAGCCTCTGACGAGCTTATAATAGTTACTGATGATGGATCATACTGCCGCAAAGCCGTTGTTACTGAGCCGTTAAAAGAAGTCTGCGAGCGCGAAAAAGTCAGCGAAATAGTTTCAATAGGCCCCGCAATCATGATGAAATTCTGTGTAGCTGCTGCAAGACCTTTCGGAGTTCCTATTACTACATCACTAAATACTATTATGATAGACGGTACAGGAATGTGCGGCTGCTGTCGTGTAAAAGTCGGCGATCAAACAAAATTTGTCTGTGTTGACGGCCCCGAATTCAACGGTTATGAAGTCGATTTTGATAACATGATGCAGAGAATGACCGCTTTTAGAGACAAAGAACGTGAAGCAGATCACAAATGCCGAGTCGGTTTAGACGCAGGAAAGAAGGCCTAAATTATGAGCGAACACAAAACAACTGAAATTTTACAGGAAGAAGCCGCGAAACTCTGGGCAGATCTCGAATCAAAGAAATCAGCAGACGTAAAATTAACTCCTAAAGATAGAACAGCAATCCCGCCGCAGGAAATGCCCTCAAGAGATCCGATTAAACGCGCTCACGAAATGGGAGAAGTCGCACTCGGATATACTGAGACTCAAGCAAGAGTCGAGGCCGAACGCTGTATACAATGCCCCGGAGCTCCTTGCAGAAAAGGTTGTCCCGTTGCTGTTCCTATTCCTGAATTTATCTCACACATTCAAAAAGGTGATTTCAAGGGAGCAGTTGACACTATAAAGCAAACAAATTTACTTCCTGCAATTTGCGGGCGCGTATGTCCTCAAGAAAAACAGTGTCAAAGTTTCTGCACAGTCGGCAAAATGTTAAAGACTCCGGAAAAAGCTGTAGCAATCGGTCGTCTTGAAAGATTCGTAGCTGACTGGGAACGCGCAAATAATCAAATCACAGTCCCGACTCCTGCTCCTGAGACTGGCAAAAAAGTCGCTGTTATCGGTTCAGGCCCTGCAGGTTTAACAGTTGCTGCTGATATTAGGCGCGCTGGTCATAGTGTTACAGTCTTTGAGGCTTTCCAGAAAACTGGCGGCGTTATGGTCTACGGCATTCCTGAATTCAGACTTCCTAAAGAGATAGTCGCTAAAGAAGTCGAGAATCTTAAGAAAATGGGCGTTGAATTCAAGACAAGTTTCTTAGTTGGACGCACTGAGACTTTAGAGCAGCTTTTAGACAAAGAAGGCTACGACGCGGCATTTATAGGCACTGGCGCAGGACTTCCTAAATTTTTAGGCATTGAGGGCGAAAACTTAATCGGAGTCTTCAGCGCAAATGAATATTTAACGCGTTCTAACTTAATGAAGGCATATGACCGTGAACACGCTGATACGCCATTATTCGAGGCAAAAAGAGTCGCAGTTTTCGGCGGCGGTAACGTTGCAATGGACGGCGCAAGAACTGCATTAAGACTCGGAGCTGAAAAAGTTTATTGCGTCTACAGAAGAACACGCGCAGAAATGCCGGCAAGAGCTGAAGAAGTAGCACACGCAATTGAAGAGGGAGTCGATTTCCATTTCTTAGAGAATCCGACGAAATTTATCGGTGATGAGAAGGGCAAATTAACCGGAGTCGAGTTATTAAATTATGAGCTTGGTGAGCCTGACGCTTCAGGAAGACGCAAACCCGTAGCAATTCCCGGAACTGAACACGTTTTAGAGATTGACGCGGCTGTTGTAGCACTGGGCAATGAGTCAAACCCGTTAATGGCTCAGACGACAGAAGGACTCAACGTAACAAAGCGCGGAAATATCATCGTTGACGAGAATCAAAAAACTAGCATTCCCAGAGTCTGGGCGGGCGGTGATATAGTTCTCGGAGCTGCTACAGTTATACTCGCAATGGGTGAAGGACGCAGAGCAGCAGCTAGCATGAATGAATATTTAGCAGGTAAATAAAAATTTTCAAGCGGATAGGGGGATTTATACTTCCTTGTCCGCTTTTATTTATCGCAGAAATTTTTTAATCATTGCGCTAATTGCCTTCATTAAAATATTTACTAGCAAAATAGCAAGACTCACGAATGCCGCACACTCGAGTTGCATTTGTCCTTCAAATTGTGTAATCATCAGTGCCGCCGGTTTATTATTTGCATTTGCTAGAAACGACACCGCAGAAATTGTCATCATTGAGTTCACAAAAAAATATCCGGCCATTTCTAAAATTGTCCCGGCTGATTGAGGCAATATTACATCTTTTATCACGTCAAATTTTTTAATTCCCAGTGTCGCGCCGACTGACTCAAGATTCTCGTTCATCTTCCCGAAAGTGTTATATGCCATCAAATAAGGCGATGCAAAAAAGTGCGTCATATTCACTAAAATTAATATCGCAAATGTTCCATAAATCGGAGTCGCCTTGAAAAACATTATATAACTGAGTCCGAGCACTATTCCCGGAATAGCAAGAGAAGTTATCGACATCAGGTGCAAAATATAGCTTGATTTTGTCCTGTTCCGAGCCGTCATGTATGAATTAACAAGTGCTAAGG
>CAJOEQ010000053.1:6453-10581 GCA_905233515.1 uncultured Synergistales bacterium | reverse complement strand
CTTTATGGGTACCCGTCCCCGGTCAATTTGATGATTATATTGCTACTCCTAAAAGTAACATGTATCAATCTTTGCATACTACAGTGATGGCGTTCGGCGTGCCTTTAGAAGTCCAAATCAGGACTTATGAAATGAATCATTTTGCAGAATACGGGATTGCGGCTCACTGGGTATATAAATCAGGCGGCGGCAAAAAGTTAATTAAGGGACTCGACGCAAAATTAATGTGGATACGTCAAGCTCTCGAGGCCGGCCAAGAGGGAGACTCTAAAGAATTTATGGAGGTCTTAAAGAGTGATATTTTACTAACTAGTGAAGTATACGTTTTCACGCCGGACGGAAAGCCCATAATTTTGCCGAATGGGTCTACAACTTTAGATTTTGCTTATTCTGTGCATACTGAAGTCGGAAATCACTGCGTCGGAGCTATGATTAATGGCCGTATAGTCCCGTTAAATACTCAATTACACAGCGGCGACATCGTGAAAATTTTGACATCTCCGCAGGGATCACCTTCTAAGGACTGGCTAAAAATTGTAAGCTCAGGCAAAACCCGCGCAAAAATCCGAGCATATTTCAGACAAGCTGAGAAGACAGAGCGGGACGAGAAAATAGAACGCGGCTGGAAATTAATAGAGCGTGAATTAAGAAAACGGGGACTCAATGACGTTAAACGCGATGACTTCGGAAATATCGACGAGCAATTAATCGCTGTAGGTTCGGGATCAATCGGAGCGGGTGCAGCTGCTCAAAAAATTTCACTTGCATATTTACAGCATCATTCGCCTGAGCCTCAAAATACGCCGGTTGAAATCAATAACGCCCCTTCAATTCGTAAACATGAAATTAAATCAGATATTTTAGTAGAAGGCGAGTCGGGAGTAAGTGTTACTCTTGCAAGCTGCTGCGATCCTGTGCCGGGCGATGAAATTATAGGATATTCGACTCATAAGCGCGGCATAACTGTTCATAGAGTCGACTGTCCCAGCATTCAGAAACAAAATCACGAACATAAAATTAACGTCACATGGGCTGATCAGGATAAAAGCATTATACCCGGTCGAGATACAAAATATTACACAGCTAGACTCAAAGCTGAAGGAATTGACCGAGAAGATTTAATTTCAGACGCAACAAAGGCATTAGGACTTAACGGCACGGGAATTTTAGGGATAAAAGCCTCAATGGTGGGCAATAGTTTAATGCGCATGAGAATAGATATAAGAGTCAGGAATCTCGAAAATTTATACTCTGCTATGGCGAGATTGAACGAGGTTCGCGGCATTATGGAAGTTACAAGGGGGTAAATTTTATGAGACTATTAATTCAACGAGTAAAGCGCGCTTCAGTATTAATTAACTCACAAGAAAGACGCTCAATTAACAAGGGGATTTGCGTATTTATAGGAGTAACTGACGGCGATAACGAGTCAAAAGCTGATTGGCTTGCTGAAAAAATGACGGGCTTGCGAATATTTGAGGACTCAGAAGGCAAAACAAATTTATCACTTAGTGAAGTAAACGGAGAAATATTATTAATTTCTCAATTTTCGTTATATGCGTCATGCGTTAAAGGCCGCCGGCCAAGTTTTACAGGAGCAGCGAGTCCCGATTTAGCGGAAAAAATTTATAATTATTTTGTCGATAAAGTAAAATCATATGGATTTAAGACAAATTGCGGGGAGTTCGGTGCAGATATGGAAGTTGAAATAATTAATGACGGGCCATTAACTTTTATAGTAGACTCTCCGGATAAATAAAATAAAATTATATATATTGCTTGAAAGAAGGAAATTATAAACATGAATTATAAACGCTTCCCACTGGGAGCATTATGGACAAACGGTTATTTATTCTGGGACGAGAACACAAAAGAGGCCTTTTTTGTAGACCCGGGCGGGAAAACTGACGACGTTAAAAAATTTCTTGCTGATAATAATTTAAATCTCACTATGATTTTATTGACTCACGGTCATATAGATCACATTGCGGGAATTCATGAATTAGTCCCGTTCGTAGGCAATAATATTTATATAGGCAGTAAGGACGCTCAATCACTCCGGAATCCTTCAAAGCAGCTGCAATCTTTGTTAGGTGTTCACTGTGAGGGCTTAAGCGATTTCAAAGAAGTTAAAGACGGTCAAGTTATAAATTTTCCGGGCTGTGAAATAAAAGTTATTGAGACCCCCGGACATACTGAAGGCGGAGTCTGTTATTTGCTCAAGAATCATAATATTTTAATTGTCGGTGATACTTTATTTGCTCAAAGTGTAGGACGGACTGACTTAGAAGGCGGCGACGAGGTAAAACTTGATGAGTCACTGCGAAAACTTGACGAATTTCCTGACGGTTTACGAGTTTTGCCCGGTCATGGCCCTGAAACAAGTATAGGCGCAGAGCGTGAATTAAACCCTTATTGGCCGCGTTAATGGAGAATTACAGAAATGTTTAAATTTTTTTCCAGTATGCTGGGTCTTGATGTTGGTATAGATTTAGGCTCGTCAAATATAGTCGTTTACGTAAAGGATAAGGGTATAGTCTTAAATGAGCCTTCAGTTGTTGCAGTGAAAAAATTGCCGCGCGGTGCAGGATTTGAAATTATTGCGGTCGGTCGTGAAGCTAAAGCAATGGCCGGAAAAGTTCCAGCAGGAATTAACGCAATTTGTCCGATTGAAGGCGGAGTAATATCAAATTTTGATGTAACTCAAGAATTAATTAAACACTGTCTCAAAAAAGTTTGTTCGGGAAGTGCTTTCATGACTCATCCGCGTGTAGTTGTCTCGATTCCCGCTGAAATTACAGGAGTCGAGCGCAAGGCCGTTATTGACGCAACACTCGGAGCGGGGGCGGGTGAAGCATATATTGTTGAAGAGCCTATCAGTGCAGCACTCGGAGTCGGACTTCCTTTTGACAAGCCAAACGGCTGTATGGTAATTGATATAGGCGGCGGCACAAGTGAAGTCAGTGTAATATCTTTAGGCGGGATTGTAGTAACAAGCTCACTCAGAACAGCGGGCAAAATGATGGACAATGCAATAACCGCAATGATACGTCAAAGATATTCGCTCTTAATCGGAGATAACACGGCTGAAGAAGTAAAAAATACGATCGGTTCAGCTTTACCCATGAGTCCAGAATTAGAAATGAACGTGAAGGGGCGCGATTTGTCGGACGGTCTGCCTAAGAGTGATATTATTTCGTCTATTGAAGTCCGTGAGGCAATGGAGCCTATTTTTATAAGTATTGAAGACATGGTAAAAGTAGCTCTTGAGAAAATGCCGCCGGAACTCGCAAAGGATGTTGTTGACAGAGGAGTTATTTTAACAGGCGGAGTCGCTTTAATGCGTGGATTTGCTGAAAGAATTTCACGGGCGATAAATACTCCTGTAATAGTTGCTGAGAGTCCTTTATATTCTGTAGCGTTAGGAGTCGGGGAGATCCTGAAAAATTTAACTTCAATGCGCAGAATATTAAAATCAGTCGAACGCGGCGCAAGATAAAATTTTTATATGGACAATTTCCGCAGCACTGTTAGAGAATGGGCGCACGGTTTAACGGCTTTGATTCTAGGTTTATTTTTGCTCGGTATAAGTTCAGGACTGGGCATAATAAAAAATATCGTTGACTTCTGGGGGGCTTTGCTGTCAGTTCCTGAATATCCAGCTGTTATAATGCGTGAGATTTATACAAATTGGCGTTCACGTTCCCGCGATAAAAATTTTTTGAATGATGAGCTGACTCGATTGCGTGAAGAGAATTCAATTTTACGTCTTGAGCTTGCAAAAATATCAAGCAATCAAAATTTTTCACTCTCAAGCAATGACATAAACACAGCCCGTGTAAATCTTAGAGCTCCAATGTCATGGTGGAATGAAATAAGAATAGACAGAGGCGAACAAGATAAAATCACTCAAGGCCTGCCAATTTTCTATAACGGCTATTTAATCGGGCGAGTTAGTTCAGTGTCGTTAATGTCATCATGGGCAGAATTAATAACGTCGTCAAGTTTCTTAGTTCCTGCAGTAATAGAAGAGACTCGCGAACTCGGAGTCGTAACAGGCGACGGAAATGGGCGGGTTTTATTGCGTTATATACCAGCTGCAAAGGGTGCGGCTCGTGCAGGAATGCG
>CAJOEQ010000053.1:0-6389 GCA_905233515.1 uncultured Synergistales bacterium | reverse complement strand
CAGTCGGCCCGGACGGTTACGCGACATATAGAATCGAACCGGGCGCGGATTTGACGAGATTTTACACGGTGAATTATTGAGATGTTATTAATTATTTTATGGCTGTTACAGGATTTATTAACAGTTTTCAGCGGCGGCGGTATGCAGATTCCCGGGTTATTTATGCTTGGGATCGTGTATAAATTATTGCTTGATAAGAATGACGAGGACGGACTCTGGGCAATTTGGAGCGCATTTGCCGGCGGAATTTTATGGGATTTGCGCTGGGTGGGAATTCCCGGATTTTTCACGCTGGGATATGTCGCAGCCGTCATGATAGTTATACAAGTCTGGGCATTTATTCCACCTCAAGGCCGAGTCTCAGGGAGCGGCTTATTAATTTTTGCGCTGTTGGAAGTCTCGCAGTTATTGCCCCCTATGTTACCCGTTTTGATTCTGGGAGGTCAAGCTGGCGGGCATTTCTTTATTTTGCAGCAAGTTTACTCGTTACCGGCGATATTTTTAACGCAATATATTTATTTTAAGAGAGTGAAGGACTTGCAAAAATTGTGATGATTCGTGAATAATAAGCGATTATAACGCATAAAATTTATTGAGATTTGCGCGGGGTTATTCTTGTATATAGCAGAAAGTATAATGGCTTGTGAATAATAGACGATTATAACGCGAAAAATTTTTTATTTATGTAAAAGGGGGAATCTTTTAATAGAACATGGAAATTTTAGACAACAGGTTAAAATTATTTCTTTACTGTATGACTCTTTCTTTCTTGATATTAATCAGCGGCTTATATTTTTGTCAGATTTATCAAGGCGATAAATATATAAGACTCGCTCATAATAATAGATTGCGGGTTATGAGGTTTGCTGCACCTCGAGGCGAAATTTTTGATCGTAACGGAGTCCCCCTCGCAGTAAATGATACAACATTTTGTATAATGGGTTATCCGTTGGATTTGAACACGCCTGAAAAGTTAGAGAGACTCAGCAAAATTTTAAAACGTCATGGAATCCCGATTACTGTAGAAGATTTAGAGAAGACTATAAAGCAGCAAAGACTCGCGCCGTATAGAGTAATGCGAATCGTCCCTAATTTGACAATGCCTCAAATGGCCGAATTAGTTGCAGATTATGAATTCCCCCGTGAATTATTCCCGTTAAGTGTTTGGAGAAGGACTTATCCGGCTGGGAGTTTAGCGGCGAATGTTTTAGGCTATGTTAGTGAAATTTCAGAAGAAGAGTTAAAGGCACGTGCTGAAGACGGTTATACTGGCGGTGATTTAATAGGCAAATCGGGAATTGAGAGATCTTATGAAGAAATTTTGCGGGGTCATCCCGGCCAAGAGGCTTTAGAAGTTGACGCGAGGGGGCGCAAGATTAGGACTCTTGACTCAAGCAATGCCATAAAGGGCGAAGATTTGCGTTTGACTCTTGATATGTCGGCTCAAAAATTAGCGGTTGACTTGTTAAAAGACTACAAAGGCGCGTTAATTGCAATGGACGTTAACACCGGTGAAATTTTAGTGTTAGCTTCAAGTCCTGTCTATGATAATAACACTTTAACATGGGGAGTCTCAGCCCGCGAATGGAATTCAATAATAAATAATCCTGACAGACCCATGTTAGATAGAGCCATCGCCGGAGTTTATCCCCCTGCGAGCACGTTTAAAGCGTTTATGTCAATTGCCTCACTTGAAGAAAATATAATAAATATTTCGAGTTCGTTTGTTTGTCGTGGAGGTTTGAGACTCGGCTCGCATTTATTCAAGTGTTGGAGGCATTCAGGGCATGGGAGCTTAAATGTCGTCGGAGGTTTACAGCATTCATGCGACGTATTTTTTTATCAGGTAGGACTCAAGGCCGGAATTGAGAGACTCGTAAAATGGGCTAGAAATTTTCATTTAGGTGAACCGACCGGAATCGACTTACCCGGAGAAAGAGCGGGGATTCTTGCTGGTCCTGACTGGAAAGAAAGAAGATTCAAGACTCAATGGCTTAACGGCGATACTGTTAATTATTCAATCGGTCAGGGCTATGTATTAATGACTCCTCTTCAGATTGCTAGAGTTTATGCTGCCATTGCGAACGGCGGAAAATTAGTAACACCTCACTTGAATATAAAAAATTTTAAGCGTCCTGAAGAAATAGGCATAAATCCCGAAAAATTAGCAATCGTGCAAAAAGGTCTTGAATACGTTGTAAGCAGAGGCACAGGCTCAAGGGCTGGGCGATTCGGTGTGAGTATAGCAGGCAAAACAGGAACAGCGCAAAATTCACACGGCCCGGATCATGCATTATTTGCGGGATATGCTCCAGTCGAGAGTCCGAAATATGTAGCAGTTGCAGTTGTTGAAGCAGGCCGGCACGGTTCAAGCGTAGCAGCTCCTATGGTCGGTCAAATTTTAGCGCATTTGTTATCGCATTGATAATATAAAAATTAAAATTTTCACGCTATAATTATGAAATCATGTTAAATTTATTGAATAAATTAAGAAAGCCAGAAGCATATTTGAAACTTGAACGCACTCACTACGGGATTAAAATATTTTTGCCTGAAAATGTCAGCGAGAATGCCGTTATAAGAGCGTTAATGAAGATTAAGGCGGACTCCTACAAATTACCGGAGAATCAGGGAATAGCGTTCGATTTTGCGGGGCGTTTATGCACTCGTAATTTAATATTGCACATGTTAAATAGCTTGATCTGGGAGAAGGGCTTAAAAGTTATTGCTTGGCTCTCAGGGAATCCTGACACTATAAAATTATTAAATGAGGCTGGACTCTCAACAAGTGAACCGGCTTTAAATTTGCAGGAAAAATCGCAGGAATCACAAATTAAGCACGAAAACGAACACGAACACGAGACAAAAAAAATAAAGATTCCCAGAATCAAAATTGTATACGGCTCAATGAGGGGCGGCCAAAAAGTAGAGACTGACGGCGACGTGCTTTTATGGGGACATTTAAATCCCGGTGCTGAAATAATTGCGGGCGGAAGTATAATCGTTGCTGGAAAATTGCTCGGAGTCGTTCACGCTGGAGGATTCGCGGCAAATCGTGATGATGTTTTCATATGGGCGGGACATTTTGAGACTCCTCAAGTAAGAATCGCTAATAAATTGTGTTATGTTGATCCAAATTCTGCAGCTTACTGGCGCAAAAGTGTTTTAATAACTTTAGAAGAAAATACGCCGGTTATTCGAGAAAATAAATTTTAGGAGGGTATTTGTCGTAAATGGCAGCACGTGTAATAGTAACGACTTCAGGAAAAGGCGGAGTCGGTAAAACAACTTCAACAGCAAATATAGCAGCAGCCTTAGCAAAATTCGGCAAAAAAGTTGTTGCAATTGATGCTGATGTAGGACTGCGAAATCTTGACGTAATAATGGGACTTGAAAACAGGGTAGTATATAATTTCATTGACGTTATAGAGAAAACTTGCAAAATTTCTCAAGCTCTAGTCAAAGATAAAAGAGTGCCGGGGCTTTTCTTGCTACCTGCCGCACAGACTCGAACAAAGGACGCAGTTAATCCCGAACAAATGATCGCTTTATGTGAAGAATTAAAGCCTGATTTTGATTTTATTTTGCTTGATTGTCCCGCCGGTATTGAAGGAGGATTCAAGAATGCCGCCGCCGGAGCTGATGAGGCACTTGTCGTAACGACTCCGGAAATTCCAGCCGTAAGAGACGCTGATAGAATTATCGGAATGCTTGAATCAATGGGCAAATCTCCGATCAGATTAATTATAAATCGTTTGCGCCCTAACATGGTACAAGACGGTGATATGCTCGCGAAAGATGATATTTTAGATGTGCTTTCAATTGATTTAATCGGAGTCGTTCCTGAAGATGAGAATGTAATACGCTCAACAAATAACGGCGAACCCATGACTATGAGCCTTGACTCACCGGCTGCACATGCATATTTGAACATTGCAGAAAGATTATTAGGTCGTGACGTGCCATTAATGGATTTAGAGAGTTACGCGGGGCGTGGATTCTTCAGCTGGATTAAAAAATTTTTTTCCGGCGGCAGTAAAAAGAAGTAAAGGAGTGATTTAAATAATGGGATTCTTAAGTAGACTATTCGGCAGTGATAATGGTAAAGACTCGGCGCAGCGTGCAAAAAACCGTTTACAAATTATCTTGATAAATGACAGAACAGATATAACGCCGGAGTTACTCGAAAATTTGCGCGAAGAAATTCTAAATGTAATTATTAAATACGTTGATATAGAACGCAGCAAAATAGCGATAGATTTCGAGAAAGAACAGGGAGCTACGGCATTAGTGGCAAATATTCCCATTTTGAGAATCAAGCGCGGCGGAAGTATCGCCATGAATTAAATCAAATTGTTAGCGTCTTTAAAAGAAGATTTATCCCTCACTGATAGAGTTATGATGCTATGTGCATTTATGCTCGGTCTATGGGGGGTATTTTGCATTTACAGCGCGGCAGGAGGAGTAACAGGCCGGGGATTTGATTATGCATTGAGGCAGGCGGCTTGGCTTTTCGTGAGTTTTGCTGCAATGTTAATAACTATGATGATAGGTCATAGAAAATTGCTTGAAGGTGCTTATTATTTATTTTATTTGACGCTGATATTATTATTATTAACGGCCTTGCTTGCTCCAAAAGTTAAAGGCGCACAAAGCTGGCTGGGATTCGGTGGGATTAGATTTCAGCCGTCAGAATTTGCCAAGATTGCTATAATTTTAGCGATGTCTAAATTTTTTTCTCGTTATCCGCCTTTAGATATAAAGACTTTTTTTGCAGGACTGGGAGTTATTGCCTTGCCTGTCTTGTTAGTTCTGTTACAGCCTGATGCAGGAAGTGCGCTTGTATATCTCGTTATTTCATTTGGAATGCTGCTCACAGCCGGGACTCCATTAAAATATTTAGGAAGTATTATCGGACTCGGGCTTGCTTCATTGCCAGTATTAATTATGTTTGTCTTGAAAGATTATCAGATTAATAGATTGCTTGTATTTCTTGATCCTATGAGAGATCCTTTAGGTTCGGGCTATAATGTTATTCAATCAAGAATCGCAGTAGGTTCTGGAGGATTTGCCGGAAAAGGTTTCATGCTGGGAACTCAAAGCAAGCTGAAATTTTTGCCTGAGCCTCATACAGATTTTATATTTAGCGTATTCTCTGAAGAGTTCGGCTTTATCGGTAATTTAATATTAATCGCGTTATTTGCTTTGTTATTATTCAGAATAATTTTGACCGGGCTAAAATGTCGTGATAGACGCTGTAAAATTTTGACATCAGGCGTTGCGTCTTGGCTGTGGTTTCAAATGTTCGAAAGTATCGGCATGAGTATAGGATTAACTCCAGTTACTGGCCTGCCGTTGCCATTTTTGAGTTACGGCGGGAGTTCTTTATTAGCTACGTTTATCGCGCTTGGCCTCGTTGCGAGTGTTTATATAGAAGAAGTGAATACTAAACGGAGATTTTGATTTTCACGTAATAGGCGGGTTAGAGTAGAATAATACGTAAATTAATATTATTAGGAGAAATTATAATACATGAATTTTGCAGAATTTGACTCGCCTGAATGGAAATTATTGACTCAAGTTTCGCGGCCTTCTCGTTATTCCGGTTCAGAGTGGCGACCGCATAAAAAATTGAACTGGGAGGACTCGCGCTTAAAAATTTGTCTTGCATTTCCTGACGTTTACGAGATCGGCATGAGTTATTACGGATTCCAGATTATAGAGAGTTTTATTAATTCACTGAATAAAAATTTTTTAGCTGATAGAGTTTATTGTGCTTGGCCTGACATGGAAAAATTGATGATTGAGAGTAACACGCCTTTAATTTCGATTGAGCAGCGCAGGAAAATAAAAGATTTTGACGTTCTAGCGTTTACAATGCCTCATGAAGCAAGCTACACGAATATATTAACGATTTTAAATCTATCAGGCTTGAAATTAAAAAGTGTTGACCGCGATAATGACTCGCCTTTAGTAATTGCCGGAGGTTACGGAGCTTATAATCCTGAAGTCATGAGTGATTTTATAGATTTATTCTGCGTGGGAGAAGCTGAAGCAATTTTGCCGGCTCTATTAAATTCTATTGAGTCAGCAAAAAATTTATCACGTTATGACAAAATAAGAGAGCTTGCTAAATTAACCGGAATCTATGCGCCTTTATTTCCTGATAAAGTTACTCGTCAAATCACGAGAAATTTATACACGTTAAAATCTATGATAGTTCCGAGCGTTAATATAGTTCATGATCGTGCAGCTATAGAATTATTCAGAGGTTGCGGAAGGGGCTGCCGATTTTGTCAAGCCGGCATGGTAAATCGTCCAGTTCGGGAAAGAAATTTAGACGAGGCCGCTCAATCAATACGCGATATTATAAAGTCAACAGGCTGGGA
>CAJOEQ010000052.1:6150-14388 GCA_905233515.1 uncultured Synergistales bacterium | reverse complement strand
CAAGCTCCTTTCATAAAATTAATATTGTATTTATAATCAGCAATTGTATCATAAAATTACATGCTAAAATATTCACTCACACTATATAATTTATATAAATCTTAAATTAGGAGTGAAATTTCTTGAGTAACGTTCACCTCATGGGAATAGGCGGTGCAGGTATGAGCGCGATTGCAAAACTTCTTAAGGCTCATGGACTCAATGTAACAGGCTGCGACTTAAAAGAGTCCTCGTACAGTCTTGATAATATCCCCTGCGTTATCGGCCATTCTCCTGAACATATAAATATTTACAAGCCAGATGCTTTAATACTAAGTTCAGCAGTAAGTCATGACAATCCCGAAGTAATTGCGGCCAAGAATCAAAATATAAAAATTTTATCTCGTGCTCAGGCTTTGAGCGATTTATTTAATAAATATCAAGGTATAGGCATCGCAGGAGCTCACGGGAAGACTACAACATCATCAATGACGGGATTAATTTTCATGAAAGCAGGACTCAATCCGACAATTTATATAGGCGCGAATGTTCCTGATTTAGGCAGCAACGCAATATCAGGCTCAGGACAATTTTTTATCGCTGAACTTGACGAGAGCGACGGAACATTTGAACTCTTTACACCTTCTACGGCAATAATTACTAATGCAGACTGGGATCACGTAGATCACTATAAGACTCGCGATGAAGTTATACAGGCTTTCACGAGATTTGCAGATGGCCGCAAAGATTCGTTAATAATTTGCGCAGAAGACGAAGGAGCCTCAAAAGTTTTTGACTCATGCAAGAATCGCAAAAATATTTTCCGTTACGGCTGGGGTAAAAGTTACGACTGGGGCGCATATGACATCACAACAAATCCCGGCGGCGGAATATCCTGCAAAATTTCGCACAATAAACAGGAAATCGGGACTCTAAGACTTGCTATATCAGGTGAACACAATATATTAAATTCTCTCGCGGCAATTGCAGCAGCATATATAAACGGTATAGATTTCGAGACAAGCGCGGGAATCTTGGAAAATTTTCACGGTTCAGAGCGTAGAATGCAGCTAAAAGGAGTTACAGCAAATAATATCACGATTCTTGACGATTACGCCCATCACCCTACGGAAATAAAAGCGACTCTTAATGCAATACGCGGAATTTATCCCGGGAGAAGAATTATAGTTTTATACCAGCCTCACAGATTTTCACGGACTGCAATTTTTGCCGAAGACATTGCGAACTCTTTAAACTTGGCCGATGAAATTTTTTTATTGCCTGTCTATGCAGCAAGTGAGCAGGAAATTCCCCATAGTTCAGCGCAAGAAATTATTAAATTCAGCAAGAAAATTATAACGCTCGTGAATTTTGATGATGCACTTGATTTTATCAGGCCTGAATTAAAGACGGGCGATTTATTTATCACAATGGGCGCGGGCGATGTTTACAAAATCGGTGAAAAGTTTTTGACTGAAAAGTTTTAGAGTTTGATTTTATTTAGGGTATAATTACTTAAAATTTATCAGGGATATTTAACGAGAATAAATAAATGTTATTAACTAGTTTGCAGAATATAAATATAATCGAGAATAAAAATTTACGGGATCTATGCACGCTCGGTGTAGGAGGAAATGCAAAATATTTCGCTGCTCCTGAGTCAGTGAGTGATCTTGTAAAAATTTTACTGGCTGCAAAAAATGAAAATTTGCCCGTTTATGTTCTCGGAGGAGGAAGCAATATAATTTTTCCTGACAAATTAATAAATGGCCTTGTTATAAATATATCCGCCCTCATTTGTAAATTTAACTGCGTTATCAATCAGGTTATAAATTGCCTTTGCTGGTAAAAATTTTTCGTGATAAGAATCTCGGCGGGCTTGAATTTGCTGCGGGAATTCCCGGAACACTGGGAGGCGCGATTTATGGCAATGCAGGCACGTCAGGACATGGAATTTGCGAACTAGTAGAAAGCGTTATGACTCTTGACTCATCTGGTAATTTAAAAAATTTTAGTGCAAATGATTTCAGCTTTGAATACCGTAAATGTTCGCTTGCTGATGAGAAAATAATAATAATTTCGGCAAAAATAAGGCTTGATAATGCTTTAAACTGGAACGAAGACGAATATAAAAAAGTTTTGTCGAGTCGTAAAAATCAGCCTTTAAATTTCAGGTCAGCCGGCTGCACGTTTAAGAATCCTGCTGGGTTTTCTGCTGGTAAATTATTAGATGATTGCGGCTGTAAAAATCTTTCTGTTGGAGGGGCTGTTGTGTCTGATAAACACGCAAATTTTATATTAAATACTTGTAACGCTTCATATTTTGATATAGTTAATTTGATAGAAATTTGCCGCAGAAAAGTTTTAAATCTCACGGGGATTAACTTAGAGCAGGAAATAAAAATTGCTGCCCCGTGCTTTGAGCGACAGTGAGTTTGCTGTGCGTTTACGCCTTAGAGTCTTTATGCTGATAGTATTTATTATAGGGGGATCGTTGCGCATAAATGAATATAGATTCTGGTTTGCCCTGAAAAATTATCACGTTGAGGCTCAGTCTCAAGAGCTTGAGCGGCGTTTATGGGAGATATTCCCGACTCGCTGTATAACTTTCTGGCCGTATTTATTAAAAGATTCGGCGGGAATTAAAGAATTTCTTGAGCGCGATTTGCCCGTCATAGTAGAAACGAACATGATAGGACTCGGGCAATTTGAGACAAAATTACAATGGCTCACAGCGTGGATAAAAGTAGAATGGCGCGGGAAAATCTGGTGTATTGCGCGAGATGGCCGAATGTGGGAGTCAGAAAAAGGCCGACCTAATGAAGAACATGCAGGCCGCATAATTTGGAAGATTCCCGAACAGAAAAATAATGATAATCAAGTGCCCATGTTTGGAGTTTTCAGATCGCCGATTTCAACGGATATAATTGCGTCATTCATGGAAGAGTTCAAGGGCTATAAATGGTATGACTCAGCCAGCGAAATTACATGGGAACGCCGCGCGGGAATGGATTTATTTGTCTTGAAACTTGCGCAGGGGAGTCAAAATTTTGTGCTTTACTTACAGCGTGAAAAATATCGCGGTCAAGATGTAGGAGAAATTATAGAAGATTTATTTTCGCGCTTAATAAGTGAGGGCGGGAGTCATATAATAGACGCAACTTATGAGGGGAAAATTTTATTGCGTAATTTATAATATAGATAAATTTTTAGAGAGAGGGAATTAGACAAAATGCCGGTAAAATCTGACAGTCTTCTAGTGGGACTGAGTATGGGAACAACGAAAACTACAATGATAGTCGCCGAAAGAGATCGCGATTATCCTGATTCAGTGCACGTAATAGGATTCGGGGACGCACCTTCACGCGGAATTTCACGCGGCGTAATTGTAAATATTCAGGAAGCTCAACAGTCCGTAACGAAAGCACTTCAGGACGCGCAAGGAATGACCGGCATATCATCAAGAAAGCTCAGTAATGTAGTAGTAGCCTTTAACGCTATGGATATTAAAAGCGAATCAAGCCACGGATTTATAACACTTCCGGGAATGTCAAGCACAAGGGAGTCAAAATCTGTAGAACGCAAAGATTTAGATCGCTTAATAGGTCGCGCGCGTGAAGATTTAAACGTGAATTTACGCAATAATTTATACTCTCTTCACATGATTCCGACTAGTTACGAACTTGATGGCCGCCCGGTTGATGAGCCTTTGAACATGAACGGAAATAGACTCGATATGTGGCTGCAAACTGTAGCAGTGCCGATTAATCACGTTCAAAACGTTAAAGACTGCGTGCGTAAGGCCGGACTCGAGGTTAAAGGACTAATTTTAAAGCCTCTTGCTTCGTCATTAGGTGCAGTCTATGAAGAAGAAATGCGTTCGGGCTGTATTTCGATTTGTATAGGCGGAGGGACAACGGGAATCGTGCTTTATCGCGGCGGGCGTGCTTTTAGAGTCTTTAGTATACCAATCGGCGGCGATCATATTAAAAGCGATCTTGCTACAGTTTTACATATGCACCCGGGGCAGGCTGAACAGTTAAAGAAAATAATTTTCACGACTAATCCCGAAGAATTACGCAGTGAAGGAATTGACGTAGATTTAGCAGTACAAGTTATTCTTGCAAGAGTTGAAGAATTATTCGGCGATTATGTTCGTGCAGCTTTGGCCGAGTGTACACCTCAGCACTTCCCGAGCGGCATAATTTTATCGGGCGGAGTATCAAAGACTCCCGGAATTGAAAATATTTTAGCTGATATTCTGCAAATGCCAGTTAGAAAAGTGAGCGAGCCGATTTATCCGTTATCATATGGACTCGATAATCCCGCTTATGTCAGTGCCGCAGGGATCTTAAAATATTGCTTAATCAAAGAAAGCGATCCCTACGTGTTTATGGACGCTGAACAGTTTAATAATCGCACTCGACGTGATGAGCGTGATAATCGTGATGATGATAATAATAATGATAATCGCGAAGATTTTGACAGAGTCGACTCTGACGACATAAACGAACGTGAACGCGATGACACGCCGGAAAGAGAAGACCCCCGCCCGCCTAAGAGAGAACGCGAGAAAACACGCAGTAAACGCCCGATTTATGAAGAGCCTGATTATTATGATCCTGATAATGACGATTACGAAAATGACGATTACGACGACGACCCCCCGAAAGAAAATAATTTGCGTGAAGCTATAGGGAATTTCATGACGAGATTGCGCGGCTTGTTTTGATAAAATATAATCTTGTAATGCTTGAAAAAATACAATAAAATTATTTTTCACTGATATATATACGCTCAACAAGGAGGAGATTAAGCGAATGAATCAAAATCAGTTATTTAATTTAACGAATAATAATATACGTCAAAATGAAAAAATTGTAGTATTCGGAGTCGGCGGCGGCGGCGGTAATGCACTTAATCACATAATTGAGTCAGGTGTTCAGGGCGTTGATTTTGTTGCTGCTAACACTGATGCAAGAGCCTTAGACATGAGTCAAGCTCCTAATAAAATTATTCTCGGTGAGGCTTTAACGCGTGGACTCGGTGCAGGGGCAAATCCTCAAGTCGGAGCAAATGCCGCAAAAGAAAGTATTGACCGCATAAAAGAATATATTACAGGTTCAGACATGTTATTTGTTACTGCCGGAATGGGAGGCGGAACAGGTACAGGAGCCGCGCCGGTTATTGCTGAGACTGCCAAAGATATGGGAGTCCTTGTTGTCGGAGTCGTTACTAAACCTTTCGGGTTTGAAATGGGCAAACGTATGCACACAGCCGAAGAGGGAATCGCTCAATTAAAGAAAAACGTTGACGCGCTTTTAATCGTCGAGAATGATAGACTCCTGCAAATGGAAAACGGCATGAAAATTAAAATCGTTGACGCTTATAAAAAAGTTGATGAGGTTCTCCGTCAGGCAGTACAGGGCGTTACAGATTTAATTACTAAGAACGGATTTATAAATCTTGATTTTGCAGATATTAAAGCAGTTCTCACTGATGCAGGCACGGCAATAATGGGAATGGGCGAAGGAGAAGGAGAAGACCGCGCAATAAAAGCCGCAAAGAATGCAATTACTTCACCTCTTATGACATTTCCAGTTACAGGCGCAAAAGGAATCTTACTCAACGTTACAACAGGAAGCGAGATCATGCTCGGTGAAATGTCCGACGCAGCAAAAATTATCGAAGAGACAGCAGACCCCGACGCACAAGTTATTTGGGGACATGTCATTGATGAGTCACTCGGTGATAAAGTTCACGTTACATTAATTGCTACATTCCCCGATGATGGAAAAGTAAGAAAGCCGATTTCTAAACCTGAGCAGACTCAAGAAAAAGTACAGCCGAGAAATCCAACACCGCAGCAGCCCGGTCAACAGCAAAGACCTAATATTGTTCAGCCTCAGCAAACACCGCGAGTTAATTCTTTATATGATTCTTATACAAAGAAGAGACGCGCCCAAGAAGGAGGACTCGAAGAAGCTAGATTAACTTCTCCTGCAAATGACGATTACAGCGTATTCCCGGGATTCCAGAGGAAACCATATGACCAGCCGGCCTTATTCAGAAAGAACCTCAAAGACTGAGCCGAGACGCTCGACTATACGCAGAGGCATTAAGAAGCGCGGGATTTTGCCGTCATTCGGCGATATAATTTTACCCGTTGTGAGTGTCGCTGCTGTAGTCTTGTTAATCATTGCAGGGCGGCAATTTTTCCTTAACGGCATGAGAACTTCCCCGGGGATTTCTTCAACAAGGGCATTTGCTGAGTCTCCTGCTTTGATTGCTGAACGTGAAGCGCGCGCAGAAAGAGAAAACAGAGACTCAAACTCTGAGACAAATATAATCGCTGTATCGTCTGAAGATATTGCCGCGTCTGACACAAATTTATTAGCTGATTCAGGCATAAAAGAAACTTCTACGCCCGTTATTGTTGTTGCTGAACCTGTGAAAGCTCCTGAAACAGTTGAGCCGCCCAAGCCTGCACCGACTCCCGCGAAAAAAGTAAATCAGAATCCGACTCCAGCTCCGGCCAAGAAAGAACAACCTAAACCGGCCAATAATCCGCCTAAAGTCTCAAATTTGCCAGCTTCTAAACAATGGCGGGTCCAAGTCGGCGCGTATACTTCTAAGGCAGCAGCAAACGAGGGAGCAGCAAAAATTAACAAAGCAGGCTATAAAACTGTAGTATATTCAAATCCTGCGTCTAAATATATTAGAGTCTGGGTCTTAGGCGGTGCAGATAAGAAATCAGCCGAGCAGGTTATGAATCATATGAAGTCAATGGGATTCAAGACAAGTTTTGTAGTTCCGCCTCAGAGCAAATAATTTATATAATCATGGAAAATTTTGACGAACTCGAAAAAATTTTATACGCTCATTCGATAAAAAAATTATTCCCGGCCTTGAAAGAATGTCCCGATTACTTGAAAGATTAGGCAATCCGCAAAACACTTTTAAGGCCGTTCACATAGTCGGCACAAACGGTAAAGGCTCAACGGGTGCTTTTATCTCGTCAATCTTAAAAGAGTCCGGCTATAAAACTTGTTTTTATTCGAGTCCGCATTTAGAGTCTTATTCTGAAAGATTATTAATCAACGGGGGAAAATTGAGCTTGCAAGACTGGATTAACGCCGCAAAAATAGTTATTCAAGCAATCAGAGAAGACGACAAGCCTACATTTTTTGAGATTTTAACGGCCTGTGCATTTGTCTTAGCTCGTGAAAATAATATACAAGCCGGAGTCATTGAAGCAGGACTCGGAGGAAAATTTGACGCTACTAATTTGCTTGCTGATACTGCGTGTTCTGTTATAGCGTCGATTTCTTTCGATCACATGGAATATTTAGGCTCAACACTTGAAAGCATAGCGAGTGAAAAATTTGCAGTCATGAAAGCTGATAGGCCGGCTATTTTTTCAGGAGTTGACTCGAGTCTGATTCCACTTTTCAAGAAATTTTGCGAGAATAATAAATCACTGGGCTTTATTGTGAGTGAGCAGGCAGAAATTAATAATATTCGCGTAACACCTGAAGGAAATTTTTTCGATTTTCACGCGCCATTACTTGAAATTAAAGACGTTCACACGAATTTAATAGGGCAATATCAGATTAATAATGCTGAATTAGCACTCTCTGCAATTTCTTGTATACGTGAAGAATTCCCGTTAATTTCTCAAGAGTCAATTTATCGCGGCATGTTAAAAGCAGCTTGGCCGGGAAGACTTGAAATAATTTCGCGGAATCCTTTAATAATTCTTGACGGCGGGCATAACTACGACGGAGTCAAAAATTTATGTGAGAGCGTAAAAAGTTTATGGCCTGATAAAAAAATTTCAGTCATTTATGCGGCAATGAGAGATAAAGATTTTGCAGGCTGTCTTGAGTTACTGAGCAAAAATCTAAATCCTTCTATTTATTTTACGACTGTACCAGATACACCGAGAGCCGCGACTCCTGATGAGTTATTCAAAGCCTCGCAAAAATTTTCATGGGCAAATAATCCCGAATGTTTTGACGTGCCACTGAATGCGATAAAACACGCTTTAAATAATAATGATTTATTGCTCATTTGCGGGAGTCTTTACTTAATCGGATATATCAGACCTCAAATAAGAAATCTTTTGCAAATCCATTAATTTTTACAGCTACATTTACAGCTACAAAAAAGTGAAAATTTTCTAGTCATCGCAATAATTCACAAAGCAAAAAATTTTTGTTGTAATGCAATTTTCACGCGCAAATTTTTTGACTCATT
>CAJOEQ010000052.1:0-6094 GCA_905233515.1 uncultured Synergistales bacterium | reverse complement strand
GAGGAATAATTTTTCATGAAACAATATATAGTTGATGCATTCACCGATAAAATTTTTTCAGGCAATCAGGCGGCAGTCTGTGTAATGGACTCATGGCCGAGCGAAAAATTAATGATGGATATAGCACGAGAAAATAATTTTTCAGAGACAGCCTTTATCGTGAAAAACTCAATGCACTATAAATTACGCTGGTTTACTCCGAACAGTGAAATAGATTTATGCGGACATGCAACACTTGCAAGCGCGTTCGTATTAATGAATTTCTACGATGACTCTAACACAGTAGTATTTGACACAATAAGCGGCCCCCTTGCAGTTAAACGCGACGGAGATTTTTACTCTATGAACTTCCCAGCATATAAATTAAATCCTGTTCCTGTTACAAATGAAATTATTTCAGCACTGGGAGGCGTTACTCCTGAATGTGCATTTATGGGACGTGATTTATTATGTATTCTGAAAGATTCAGAAAGCGTGATAAATTGCAAGCCCGATCTTGAGAAAATAAAATCTCTTGACGGCCTATTAGTTCACGTAACAGCGCAGGGCAAAAATAATATTGATTGTATATCGCGATCATTTGCGCCTAAACTTGCAATAAATGAAGATCCAGTTTGCGGCTCCGGTCATTGCCATATAGCTCCGTACTGGATAAATAAATTAAACAAGAAACAAATCACGGCCTATCAGGCATCACAAAGAGGCGGCTATTTACATTGCGAGCTTGAGAAAGATAGAGTCATTATATCGGGTCAAGCTGTGTTATTCTCGGAGGGTAAAATTTTTTGTGAAATATAATAAATTTGACAAATAAAGCATGAGAGTTATAATAATTACTCGTTGAACGACCGTATAAGAAAGTTTTGCGGGGCGTAGCGCAGTCTGGTTAGCGCACCTGCTTTGGGAGCAGGGGGTCGGAAGTTCGAATCTTCTCGCCCCGATCAGATTGAACGAGTAACAAATATGCGGGAATAGCTCAGTTGGCTAGAGCGATGGCCTTCCAAGCCGTAGGTCGCGGGTTCGAATCCCGTTTCCCGCTCATAAAATAAATAAGTCGTAATCAACAGAATACGCGCTCTTAGCTCAGCTGGATAGAGCAACGGCCTTCTAAGCCGTAGGCCGCGGGTTCGAATCCTGCAGAGCGCGCCATAACAAACAAAAATGGTGAATGTAGCGCAATTGGTTAGAGCTTCGGATTGTGGTTCCGGCGGTTGAGGGTTCAAGTCCCTTCATTCACCCTCAAGGAAGAATCAACAAAATGCGTTCTTAGCTCAGTTGGATAGAGCGACAGACTTCGGATCTGTAGGCCGCGGGTTCGAATCCTGCAGGGCGCGCCAGTAAAATAATAATATGGACTGTTAGCTCAGTTGGTAGAGCAGCTGACTCTTAATCAGCGGGCCGTGGGTTCGAGTCCCTCACAGTCCACTAGAAAATTTCTTAAAGCCTGCAACGTAAAAGCGGGCTTTTTTTGTGCGTTATAATACAAGAAAAATTTATGACAGGAGAGCAAAATTTTATGAGATTCACTAAGATGCACGGCTGCCAGAATGATTTTGTGATAATAAATTGCTTTGATGACTCTAACTCTATATCTAATCCGAATGAATTAGCGCGCAAAATTTCAGACAGGCGGCAGGGAGTAGGCTCTGACGGGCTGATTTTAATACTTCCTTCAGATAATGCCGACGCTTTTATGCAGATTTATAATTCTGACGGCTCGCAAGATACAATGTGCGGGAATGGTATTCGCTGCGTTGCTAAATATGTCTATGAACACGGCATAATTTCACCTGACAAGGAAAATTTTTTTATTGAAACCCTTGCAGGCGTGAAAGCTATAAATCTTGAAGTTGATAATAATAAAGTCTCACTTGTAAGTGTTGACATGGGAGTCCCCGGCATTACAAGCGAACTTAACGAGAAAATTATTATTAATGACATAAGCTTAAATTTTTATGGGATTGATACGGGAACGCCTCACGCAATATATTTTGTTGAAGACAACCCCGAAATTTGCGAAATTAATTCATGGCCTGATTCTGAATTTGCAAAAATAGGCGTTTATTTCGAGAATAATTCAAGATTTCCGGACAAAACAAGCTCGGATTTTGTGAAAATTATTTCTCGTGATGAAATAAATATGCGAGTCTTTGAGCGCGGCTGTGGTGAGACAATGGCATGCGGGACGGGGTCAACTGCTTCTGTTTTTGCGGGCGTGTTAGCAAATAAATTAAATCGTGATGTCTTAGTTCATTTGCGGGGCGGGGATTTACGCATAAAAGTTGATGATAACAATAAATGTTTCTTGATTGGGCCGGCTGTTGAAGTGTTTTCGGGCGAATTTTTTTATTAGATTCATATTTCACTTAGTTATGAAGTAATTAATTTTTGTGATATATTAATAGTTAATTTTACAGATTATAATAATATAAATTGACTAGAAATATTTAGCTAAAAATTAATGGGAGGCAAAATTTATAATATGCCTAATTACAAAGATAAAAGACTCGTAGTTATAGGTGCAGGAGTAAGCGGTCAGGGACTTGCTGTTCTTGCATCGCAGCTCGGTGCAAAAGTTTTCGTTACTGAACAGAATAAAATTTCAGACGAGGCAAAAAAAATTTTTGATTCAAATAATATCGACTATGAAGAAGGGCACTCACTCAAAGCACTTGAAAATGTTGACGAGATTTTAATCAGTTCAGGAATCCCCCCGAAATCTCAAATACTTCATGACGCTCAGGAACGCGGCATAAAATTAACTGGTGAGCTTGATTTTGTATTGCCTCATATAAAGACTCAAAAACTTTTATGTGTTACCGGCAGCAATGGCAAAAGCACTGTTACATCTTTAATCGGTCATATTTTGAACAGAGCAGGACTCAAGACAGGAACAGGCGGAAATCTCGGCACAGCTTCAGCAATTTTTACGCGTGAAAATTTTGACTCGGTCGTATTAGAGTTAAGCAGCTTTCAATTAGCTCGTGCATTAAATAACATGCATTCACAAGTCGCGATTATCACAAATTTAGCTCCGGATCATATTGACTGGCACGGAAATTATAATAATTACGTCGAGGCCAAATCATCAAGGCTGGGCAATAATTCAAGACAGAGACGCAGAAATTTTGAATCCTTCAGGGGAAATTATTACTCTCAGCTGGCACGAAAAGCCAAATCATAAATTTAACGGTCATATTTTCATGAGCGAGTCAGAATCATTATTAAATCTCGACGGGCAAATTACTCAATTATTTAAATATAGTGATACTGATTTAATAGGCTCTCATAATTTAGAAAATGTCGCTATGAGTTTATGCGCAGTGAAATTATTAAATATTCCTGATTTTGACGTTAAATTTTTGCTTGAAGGTTTTAAGCCTTTGCCTCACAGGTGCGAGAATGCAGGACAAATTAACGGCGTTCAATATATAGATGACTCAAAAGGGACGAACGTAGCAGCAAGCATTACAGCAATGACAAGCATTAAAGGCCGGAAAATTATAATCTTAGGCGGACAAGGTAAGGGAGAAGATTACGCGCCTTTAGCTCAAGCCGTAAAGAATGAATGTGAATGTGCCATATTACTCGGAGAAGAGGCCGGCAAAATTCAGGAGTCATTAACTCAAGCAAATTACAAAAATTTTTATCGAGTCTCAGATATGGAAGAGGCCGTAAAACTTGCTGCAAAATTAGCAAATCCCGGAATGATCGTCTTGCTTTCTCCTGCGTGTACAAGCTGGGACATGTATAAAAGCTATAAAGCACGCGGCGAACATTTTTGCAAAATAGTTAAAGAACTCGCTAATAATTCATAATGGAAGTAATAATTCCCTTTATATTGAGCGGCTGCGGCTTCATAATGATTTCTTCACTGTCATTGCGTGCGAGCATGGCAGGGGGGAATCCTTACGCTGCACCGTTGAAACAATTTCAGTTTATAGGGCTTGGCCTTACTATAATGGCTTGCTGTATAGGCGGCATAACTCCCGAAAAAATTCGTAAACACTGCGGAAAATTATTTGCTTTGGCTGTATTCTTGATAATGATTACGCCGATTCCCGGAATTGGCGTTAAAGTCATGGGCGCGCGTCGGTGGCTCAGGATTTTAGGGTTCCAGTTTCAGCCTTTAGAGTTCTTATTATTGGCACTGCCAATTTTTATGGCTGATAGATTGACGGATTCACAGTCAGTAATGAAGCGCGGTGATTTTCATTCATTTGTGAGGCCGACTCTTTTTGTTGTTGCGATTACTGGAATCCCTTTATTATTACAGCCTACACTGGGAGGGGCTATAATTTGCGCGTCAATTTGTTTTGTTATGCACATTGAGCGGCGGGGCTGGAAATATCCATTAATTGGAGCAGGAATCGGAGTCGCTGCTATTGCCATATTAATTTTAATTGCGCCTTACAGAATGAGCAGATTTCTAGCTTTCTGGGATCCATGGTCAGATCCGACGGGTAAAGGCTTTCAGATTATACAGGGACTCGTCGCGTTTGCAAATGGATCTATTACAGGCGTGGGAATAGGGCGCGGCCTTCAAGAAGAGCGTTATCTGCCTGAAGCTGATACAGATTATATATTTCCTGCAATCGGTGAAGAGTTCGGGCTTGTCGGGACAATGTTTTTATTGATTCTTTATGCTGCATGGACTTGGCGCGTGTATTATATTTATCGTGACGCAAAGACTCCATTTACGAAATCGCTTGCACTGGGACTCACTGCTTCTGTAATAGTTCCTATGTTTATGAATGTCGCAGGAGTTACTAAATTATTGCCGTTGTCAGGGATTCCCATGCCATTTATAAGCTCGGGCGGAAGTTCTATGGTCTTTATGTGGGCAAAAATAGGGCTGTTGATGTCTATAAAACTTGAGAATAATAACAAGCGCAAGAAATAATTATTTAAACTGGAGAATAATATAATGTCAAATAAAAAAATTTTAATCGTATCAGGAGGCACGGGCGGTCATATATTTCCGGCTATAGTTTTCGGGAAGAAGCTAGAATCAAACGGGGATTCTGTAAAATGGCTTTGCGGGTCTCGTCCTTTAGAGCAGGAAATTTATAAATCGCAGGGGATTCAGCCGTTAATCTTAAATATTGCCGGTTCGCCTCTTGGTACGAGTTCGATAATAAAAAATTTTGCCCGCTTTATAGATTTAAACAAAGCATTTATTCAAGCATGGCGGTATATAAAAAATTTTGCTCCTGATGAGATTTATTTATTCGGAGGTTATATATCTTTTGCGCCTTTGATAGTCGGCAAATTAAAGCGAATAAGCATGACTCTTCACGAACAAAACGCAGTCGCCGGAAAAGTTACGAAATTAGCAGCTAAACTCGGAGTAAATATAATAACAGCTTGGCCGGTCTGTGAGGGAATAAAAAATTTTGTTTGTACAGGGACTCCAGTTAGAGAGCCTGAAAGAATTTCACGTGACAGGGCATTAAATGCACTTGACTTAAATATTAAGCCTGACTCAAAAATTATCGGAATTGCGGGCGGTTCACTGGGCAGCGGTGCATTAAGCGAGCTTTTAACAGAGACTGCGAAATTATGCAATAATCTTGAATTCGTATTCTTGTCTTCAAAAGAAAAGCGCGACGAAGAAAATAGACATTATATTTTGCCTCACTGGGACATGAAAGATTTTTACTCGATCTGTGATGTTATAGTGTGCAGGGCTGGAGGGTCGACTCTTTCAGAGATTCTAAAATGGGAGATTCCCGCAGTCGTTATAGCTTGGCCGGGAGCAGCTGACAATCATCAGGGAAAAAACGCCGCAGAATTTGTAAAACTTGCAAAGAATTCTTTGACTTTCAGCGAGAAAGACAGCCCGGAAAATTTAGCGAAAATTTTACAAAATATCAATCAAGAATAATTTAAGGGAGGCAAGCCGCCTTTTACACTGCTAACCTCCCGTTATATATTCTTTAGCCATTTAATATATCAAAATTCTTTAAGTCCGGTATATATCCTTCATTAGATGGTGCTAAGCCACTTAATTGACTCTGATAATCATTTACATCACTAAAATTATTAAAATCATTTCCAGAACTTTTTCCAGCTTTTACATTTTGCCAATAAG
>CAJOEQ010000051.1 GCA_905233515.1 uncultured Synergistales bacterium | reverse complement strand
CTGAGACCTGAGACCTGAGACCTGAGACCTGAGACCTGAGACCATTATGGGCGCATTCAGACAAATTTGTCAACCTTCTTTCTTACTATTTTTGTTAATTTACGTAAAAAATATTCCCTCCGGCTTATTATTTTACCAGAGGGATTTTAGTAATAATAATTATGCGAGAAATTCAAAACTTTTTTTGCTCCTGACATTTTCACGGATTAGAGGCGAATCGGGTTTATTTTCTTGAGATTTTGCCTTAGTATGCTCAAAACTGTCGCGCTGTTGTCCCTGTGAGTCCTGCTGCTGTTCGTCATTCTCATTTTTGCGGTGGACTCGTTGAGCGTTATTAACTTCTTCGGCGGCCTGTACTGTCTGAACGATTTTAATTCCATCGCGTATAATTTCCTGACTCTGGCCTGTATCTTGAGCAGCTGCTAGGGCATTCGGGGCGTGTCGTGCGCTTGCTTCGAGATTCAAATTTGACATTAATAACGTAACTGGCTGCAATTTATTAACCTCCTAAGTGGCCTGACATATAATCGAACGGCTTTAATACAATGCAGCGTTTTTCGTCGTCGGCAATAAAAGAAGTAAATCTGCATGGCTCATGAACTATATAATTTAAGCCTCGTACAGAAATAACAACGCCGCTGTAACAAATATCTCTGACTCTGACAATTCCTTTATCTCTAACAAGTGCTAACTGTTCCTCTAAGTCGTCAAGCTCCTTCTGCATATTATCTCGTGCGGCCTGTAATTGGAATTTCATTTTTGTTAGATCCATCATCATGGCTCTTTTTGAGTCATCAAGCTGACCGGCTGACTCTAATTTTTTGAGTAATGCAAAATTCGGCTCAATTCGTTCTAAATTCTCATCACAGCGTTTAATTTCACTCGTGAAAACTTTTCGCTTCTCAAGCATATCCGGAGGAGTCCCGACTATAATTTCTGTTTTCGTTCCCATTTCAGAGCCTAGAATATTGCAAGAAACTTCGAGTCCAGCGTCAACACGTCCGCCCGCAATTTGTGAATGTCTGCCGCCTCCCAGCGCAATAACTGCACGACGAGCATATAATCTACTGTGTAAAATTGAATTCTTAACGAGAATACTTCCGCCCGCCCTGATAGTAGCCTGATCTGCAAAACTCAGACTCACGTCATTATTTGCGCGTATTGTGCCCTTACCCATGCCGCGGACTCCGCCGTGAATTATGACAAATCCCTGCGAGTCAACGTCTGCACCTTCTACCATGCCATTTATATCAATATTGCCCTGTGCTACAACGTGAAAGCCCTCACGAACTGAGCCGCTGATTTTAACAGCTCCTGTAAAATCTATACTTCCTACGCTGAAATCTATATCATTCCCGATATTTAATTCAGGTAACACAACAAGACGGCCTTTATCATTCTTTAATTGACCTTCTGCGACTGCTAACAAAATTAACGGGTTCTCTTCGTCGCGCTTGAGTCCTTCACCGAATGAGAATTCTACATTTTTTACGGGTTGAGCTCTAACAGCCGCGCCGGTAACGTCGACTCCAGTTTTGCCGTTTACAAGAGGGTGCTTTATTGCGACTTCCTGACCGGGATGGACTGTAACAATAGTACTGCGGCTCCAGAAATCAATTTTTTCATCGTCTCGGACTTCAAATGGCTTGTCAGGATCTTTGATTAATTCAATATAAGCGTCGCTGCCTTCAACAGGTGGAGTCCCTTGAGCTACTACGACTGTTTCATTTGCTAATTTTCGCGCTAATAATGATTGTATAGCAACTTTATCAATTCCGATTTTGACTCCGTTAGCATGTAAGACGGCAATAACTTCTTCAAGTTTCGGCCAAGGCTTGGCAAAAAAAGGCGGCTCAATAGTAATTGAAGCTGACATTCTATCACCGGCCATAGAGACTAAAACTTTTGCGTCTTTCTCAAGTGAAGGATTACGCCCGCAAATTTTACACATTTGACCGTCTTTTATGAAATTTCTTATTGCTTTAAAGTCATAACGTATAATTCCGTATTCTTTCAAGAAAGCGTAAACGTCATTTTCTTTGAAGTCAGTGCTGTTACATGATAAATAAATGCCGTCGGGTTGTGCGTGTAATTCAAAAATATCTGTGTTTATCAATTAGTTCACCTCCTGAGAAATATTTATAACTCATTCATTTTAGCTTTTAAAATCGCGCGTAACATTGATATACCTTTACCGTGAATTTGTGAAACTCTGCTCTCAGACACTCCTAAAACTTGGCCGATTTCTTTTAAAGTCAAGCCGTCATAATAATAAAGACTCAACATATTGCGCTCTCTTTCTGGTAATTCCTGTAAAGCCTCGATTAATTGCTGTTTATCGCTCTCATCGTCAAGTCTATCTGCGGCGGTCTCTCTATCATCTGCAATAGTAGCTTCAATCGGGACTTCTCCGTCATCTAGTGGATTCGTGTCATCAAGTGAAGTGATATAACCTCTTGAGGCTAATTCTTGAGTCTCGTAATATTCTTCTTCAGTGATTCCAAGTTCAGAAATAAGCCACTCATCTTTTAATTCGCCTTTATCGCGCAAAACTTTCTCCATTGCTTTATTGAGTCGCTGTACTTTCTCGCGCCCAGTCCGTGAAAACCAGTCGCATTTACGTAATTCGTCTAAGATTGCGCCTCTGATTCTGGGTATTGCGTAAGTCTGAAATACAAAACCTTTTGACGGATCAAATTTGTCAACAGCATCGAGCAGCCCGAAAACGCCGAAGCTCAAAATATCCTCATAGTCAAGACCTTGAGGCGGAGTCACTGACATTCTGCCGACAACGTATTTAATCAGCGGCAAATAACGTCTTACAATTTCATCACGGATTGCTATTGATTTAGTTCGGGAGAAATTATCCCATAATCTTTTTTCCTCGTCTGTCGTCATATCTCGTTTATTCCTTTTCCGAGCGTCTTAATTTTCAGCATCCAGTTACTTGTCGAGAATTCAATCGTGCGTCCTTTATTGCCTCCTGTATCTGAAGCAACGAGAGCTATTCCCAGTCTTGCAAGCCTCACAGTAGTTTCACGTACATTTTTCGCGCCGACTGTTAAGAATTCAGGACTTGAGCCGGGCAATGCAAACATTTGCGCACCTCCGGCAATTTTAGCTTTTATTCTGGATCTGTTAGCACCCTGCTTTAACATTTCGTCAATTATGGCTGGCACAGCAGTATCGGCGAATTTTCCGACTTTTTCCGAACCTTTTAAACCTCTTGAGTCAGGCAGCATTATATGAGCCATCCCCGCAATTTTAGCAAGCGGATCAAATACTACAAGCCCAATACATGAGCCAAGCCCAAGAGTTATAAGTTTTACAGGTGCCCGAGCCACGTATAAATCTGCCATGCCTAAAACAATACTAGGTTCGGCCATCACATCACCTTCAGCTTTCTTAGCAGCAAATCGAGGGCATCAGGGTCAGGAATTAATATAATATGTCCGGAAATTTTCCGGCCTTCTTCTAAACCTTCTACACTTAACTCTGTATTCACTAACAGTGCAGTTTCTCCCATTTGCCCATAAATCGAAGCTACTACATCTAAAATCGAACTCAACATATCATGAGCTACACCGGGCACGCTGATTTGATGCTGAGTCCCTATTAATAAATTTATAGCGTTCAAAAATGAGCTTAATACTATATTGCCTACTTCGCTTAATGCACTGTCGATCATGTCCTGCGGGAGCTCTTCGATCGGGATTTGTGAGCCGAATTGCTGCTTTAATAAAAGCTCGACCATTAAATTTGCGTCTTCTTCGTTCTGAATAAATATCAAGCTGCAATGAAAGCCGCCTAGAGACCGCACGAAAACAGCACCGACTACCTGCATGGGATCGCCGTAGTGTTGACCGAGCTCATAAATTGATACAAGCTCAGTCTGCGGGACATTCATATTTATCATACGCGATAATAAGCCGCTCAAAGCAGTAGCAGCGTTGCCAGTGCCTATATTTCCGACTTCACGAATTGCATCAAGCTGTAACGCATTGAACGACGCTATATCTGCCATTAAACATTACTCCTTTTAACTAACCTTTTGTCGAGTAGAATGAAGCTACATCAAGAATTAATGCAACGTTGCCGTCGCCTAAAATAGTCCCGCCCGTGATTCCGTCAATTTTCGCTAAAAATCTTCCGAGCGATTTAATAACTATTTCCTGTTGACCTATTAATTCACTGACTATGAAGCCAATTTTATTTTTGCCTATTTTCACTACTACGACGGGATATTCGTATCTATCATGTTCGACTCCTTCAGAGCCTAATATATCGCCTAAATCATTAAGTGATAATACTTCACCTCGTAAAAGAGTCGTGGGTTCGCCGTGAACTGTCTTAATATCTTCTTTGCGTACCATTATAGTTTCTTCGACGTTTTCAAGAGATATTGCGTAAGTCTCATTGCCGACTTTTATTAACAGTGAAAGGACTATAGCAAGAGTTAAAGGCAGTCTTATATAAACATGAGTCCCCTCGTTTTTCTTGCTGCTTAAATCAAATTGTCCGCCTAACTGTTCGACTTTAGTTTTTACGGCATCCATTCCGACTCCGCGCCCGCTTAAGTCAGTTACTTGTTTTGCCATACTGAATCCGGGAAGTAACACTAACTGCTGGGCTTCTTCGTCGCTCATTATAGCGGCTCTGTCATCTGTAATTATTCCGCGTTCAACGGCTTTTTTCTTAACTTTATCGGGATCAATTCCTGCGCCGTCGTCTGAGACTTCAATAACGACTCCGCTGCCTTCCTGATAAGCAGCAATTTTTAATATACCTTTCTCAGGTTTACCCAGTGCCTTGCGCTCGTCGGGATGTTCGATTCCGTGATCCATTGAGTTACGAATTAAATGCACCATAGGATCTCCGATCTCGTCTATAACTGTCCTGTCAAGTTCTGTGTCTTCACCTTCTAAGACTAATTCAACATTTTTATTTAAAGTCTTGCATAAATCCCTAATCAAGCGCGGGAATCTGTCAAACGTGAAAGAAACGGGCACCATTCTTAATTTAGTAACAAGCTCTTGAATATCGCCGGAAATCCGACCTAATTGCGATAAAGTATCATCAAATTGTCTGAGTCTTGCTTCCTGTACGAGTCTTTCAATTCTTGCACGAGAAATAACAAGTTCGCCGACGAGATTCATTAATTTATCGAGTCTTCCTATATCGACTCTGACAGTTTGACCGCCTTTCTTGATTGTCTCTTTACGTCCGGTGGGGGGCTGTTGTGCAGGTTGAGCGGGTGCAGGAGCGGGAGTCGCTGCTTGAGCCGGTGCGGGTGCTGCGGGTGCTTGTTCTTGTGCGGCGGGCTGTTCAGGAGCGGGGGCGGGTGCTGCACTTGCTTTGATTTCCTCAACATCTGCGCTCTTGACATCGCCAATTTTCTCAATTGCTGCCTTGACTTCTTCAGCGGGTGCGGGAGTCGCTACATAAATTGTAAAATCATACTCAAATTTTTCTTGCTCAAGTGCATCAGTGGGAGGCTCAGACTTAAAAATTTCGCCCATTTCCTCGAGTCTATTTACTACCATATAAGCGCGGGCGGCCTTTAACAGACAACTCTGGCTCAACGTTACGTGAACTTTGTAAGCGTTCGAGCCTTCCTGATTGGCTTTCTTGGCCCACTCGGCATCTTGGGACGAGACACCAGACGCGCCACCACCCGCCGCAGGTGCCGAAGCAGCCGGAGCCGCCGCAGGAGCAGGAGCCGGGCCCTCATTTCGGAACTGCGCGACCATCTCGGAGACATCTATGTGAGCGTCATTGCCGCCGCCCCTGATCGTGTCCGCCATTTCCTGCAGAGTATCAAGCCCCTTGAACAGCAGGTTCATGTCGTTCTCGGTCAGTGGCCTTGTGCCTTTGCGAGCCGCGTCGAGCCTGTCCTCCATAGCGTGAGTAAGCCCCATCATGTTCGTGAAGCCCATAGTGCCGGCCATGCCTTTGAGTGTGTGCGCCGCTCTGAAAATCTCGTTGATCACGTCCATGTCAACCATGTTCTTTTCGAGAGCGAGCAGGAAATCGTCAAGCCTCTGCACGTTGTCGTCAGTCTCATCAAGGAATGCTCCAAGATACTGACTCATATCCATATCTGCCAAAGTAATTTTTTCCCCCTTAAAATTTTTATCCCTTAACCAATCTCACCATTGCGTCCGGAATTTCATTTAGCGGAAGAACTTCATCAACTATCCCGGCATCAAAAGCGGCCTTGGGCATTCCGTAAACTACGCAGGTTTTTTGACTTTCAGAAATAACATACGCGCCTTTCCTCTTCAGCGCAATAGCTCCGTCCGTTCCGTCGCGTCCCATGCCAGTGAGGATCACGCACAGAACATTTCCGCCATACTCATCAGCGAGGCTCAGGAACATCACATTAGCTGCGGGCTTCACGGATAACACGGGAGGAGCGTCGGAGAGTCCGCACACTGCTGCACCGGCTCTGCGCTTTATGATTAAATGACTTCCGCCCGGGGCGATGACCGCTCTGCCGGGTTTGAGGCTCAATCCATCGAAGCCTTCGAGGACTTCAATTTGCGACGAGTCATTCAATCTCTTTGAAAAAGAAGGCGTGAACTCTT
>CAJOEQ010000050.1 GCA_905233515.1 uncultured Synergistales bacterium | reverse complement strand
GCTTGCACTGAGTGATAAAATTTTTCGCTAAGATTTTCACATTATAAATGCTATACTATTCAGAAATTTTTTATATTATTTTTTTAGGAGTGATTCACTTTGCAGGGAAAATTAAATGTCGGCATTCTCGGAGCTACAGGAATGGTCGGGCAGCGTTTCATTCAAATTTTACATAATCATGCATGGTTTAATATTTCAGTAATTGCCGCCTCACCTAACAGCAAAGGCAAAACTTACGAGGAAGCTATGAAAGGCCGCTGGCTGCTTGATGAGCCTATACCCGAAAATGTTAAATCTATGATACTTGATGACGTGAACGACGTTAAGGGAATTAGCGGAAAAGTTGATTTTGTCTTCAGTGCTGTAAATATGACTAAGGACGAAATTAAGGCAATCGAAGAGACTTACGCGAAAACAGAGACTCCGGTCGTATCTAATAACAGCGCGCATAGATGGACTCCCGATGTTCCTATGATAATTCCTGAAATCAACCCAGAACACGCAGAAGTCATAAAATTTCAGCGTAAAAGATTAGGCACTTCACGGGGATTTATTGCAGTTAAACCTAATTGCTCAATTCAGAGTTATGCTCCGGCCTTTGCTGCGTGGCGCGAGTTCGAACCCTATGAATCAATCGTAACAACTTATCAGGCAATTTCAGGAGCAGGCAAAAATTTCAACACTTGGCCGGAAATGATAGGAAATATTATTCCTTATATCGGCGGTGAAGAAGAGAAGAGCGAGAAGGAACCTTTGCGAATTTTCGGGAAGATTCAAGATGGAGTCATTGTCCCAGCGAGCGAGCCTGTTATTTCTGCTCAATGCGTAAGAGTTCCCGTTTTATATGGACATACTGCGGCGGCATTCGTTAAATTCAGAAAAGCACCTCCCAGCAAAGAAATCTTAATAGAAAAATTAAATAATTTCAGGAGTCTCCCTCAAGAGCTTAAATTACCCTGTGCACCTGAACAATTTATAAAATATCTCGACGAAGACAACAGGCCGCAAGTAGCACTTGATGTAAATTACGGCAATGGGATGGGCGTAACAATAGGGAGACTCAGACCTGATAATATTTATGACTGGAAATTTATAGGACTGTCTCACAACACTTTACGAGGCGCAGCGGGCGGTGCTGTTGAATGCGCGGAATTATTGACAGCACAGAAATATATCGAGGCTAAATAAAATGATAAATATAGCGATTTTAGGATTTGGAACAATAGGCAGCGGAGTCGCTGAAGTTATCGAGAGAAATTCAAGCGAAATTAAAAACGTTCTCGGTGATTATCTTCACGTCAAATATATTCTTGATATTCGCGACATTCCCGGAGCAGTCAATGATATAAATATAATCGTAAATGATCCTGACATTAAAATAATTTGCGAGACTATGGGCGGGAAGGAGCCGGCTTATACTTATACGCATTTGGCACTTGAGCGCGGGATCTCTGTATGCTCGTCAAATAAAGAACTTGTTGACGCTTATGGAGTCGAGTTAAGCATAATAGCTCGTGAACATAACTGCTCATATTTATTTGAAGCAAGCGTCGGGGGCGGAATTCCCATTATTAGGCCTTTGCGCGAGTCATGCGGTCATGAAAAAATTACGAAAATCGCCGGAATTCTTAACGGGACTTGCAACTATATATTAACTAACATGAGAGCCGGCAAAACTTTTGACGAGGCACTGAAGGAAGCTCAAGACAACGGATTTGCTGAACGTAACCCCGCAGCCGACATTGAAGGCCATGATACAGCTAGAAAAATTGCGATTCTTGCGTCCCTCGTGTCAGGTCAAAAATTTTCTTATGAACAAGTAAACTGCACCGGCATAACTGAAGTAACTCTACAGGATATTATTGACGCAGAAAATGAGAACTCGACGATTAAATTACTCGGAGTTTATGACTCTGAAGGGCCGTATTTAACAGTTGCGCCGTATATAATCCCTCAAACTTGCCCGCTTTATAGCGTAAACAGCGTATTTAACGGGATTATGATTCACGGGACTATTGTAGATGATTTAATGTTCTATGGACGTGGAGCAGGAAAATTACCTACAGCAAGCGCGGTTGTTTCTGATGTTATAGAATGCGCGAAAACTCTCGGACAAAATATTAATAACAATTTCGCAGATCTCAAGCCCGCAGAAGTTAAGCCCACTGAGCCGCCCGAGTCAAAATTTAGATACTTGGAGTAATTTATTTCATGAAAAAAGTAGTAAAATTCGGCGGAAGTTCACTAGCTGACTCAAAGCAGTTCGAGAAAGTTAAAAATATAATTCTCGCTGATGATTCAAGAGTTTATGTTGTTCCGTCCGCTCCGGGGAAACGCAATAATAATGACATAAAGATAACTGACTTGCTTTATAAGTGCTATGAACTCGCGAAAGAAGGCAAAAATTTTTCTGACTCATTCTCTATTATTCAAGAAAGATATAACGAGATTATACGCGGCTTAAATTTGAGTCTTGACTTAGGCGAGGAATTCAGCAAAATTGAAGTCAAATTATTGAATGAACCTGAGAAAGATTATACAGCTTCACGAGGGGAATATTTGAACGGGCTTATAATGGCGAATTATTTAGGCTTTGAATTTATTGATCCGTCTGAAGTAATTTTCTTTGATAATTCCGGAAATTTTGAGCCTGACAAGACGGACTCGGCATTGAGCGCAAGACTTGAGAAAACTTCACACGCAGTAATACCGGGATTTTACGGAATCAGCGAGTCAGGGAGAATCACAACTTTTTCACGGGGCGGGTCTGATATAACGGGCTCAATAGTTGCTAGGGCGTGCCGTGCTGCTGTTTATGAGAACTGGACGGACGTATCAGGCTTATTAATGGCAGATCCTAAAATCGTGAATAATCCCGCAGTCATGAAAAATATAACTTACAGGGAATTGCGCGAACTTTCTTATATGGGCGCGAGTGTTATGCACGAAGATGCAATTTTTCCAGTCAAGAAGGCCGGAATTCCCATAAATATACGCAATACAAATAAACCTGAAGACGGCGGCACTTGGATTGTAGCGAACACTGCGAGACGGTCAAAATTTATGATTACTGGGATCGCGGGACGTAAAGATTTTTGCTCGATAATAATCGCGAAAGATTTAATGCATTCTCAATCAGATTTTTATCGCAAAGTCGTTCAATGCTTTGAAGAAAATAATATACCGCCTGAGCATTTACCTTCAGGAATTGACACAATGACGGTTATAGTTCAGGAGTCAAAATTTATCGAGCATGAACAGGAAGTATTAAGACGAATCGCAAAATTTGTAGAACCTGATTCGCTTGAAGTTGAGTCGGGTATTGCTTTAATTGCAGTAGTAGGACGCAGCATGAAAGCTCAAACAGGAACAGCGGCTAAAATTTTCCAAGCTCTAGCAGAAGAAAGAATCAACGTCAGAATGATAGATCAGGGAGCTTCAGAATTAAATATAATCGTCGGAGTCCTAAATGAAGACTTTGAGCGCGCAATCAGAGCAATTTACAGCAAATTTGTTAATTAATCGCGAATAAATAAATCCCCCCGGCTTTTATGAGTCAGGGGGGATAATTTTTTTAACGTTTTCTATTCACAACAAATCCAATCGGCAATAACAAAGCAAGTGCAATCATTCCCGAATTACAACCGCCGCCGCCACCGCCGCCGCTGCCAGGTATAAACGGGGTGTAATCATCATCAGGATCAGGATATACAGGAGTCGGTATTATGTCTTGTGATTCTCTTGTGTCAGTGTCAGGATTTTCTCCCGTTGCATCTACAAAAAATTCAAGCTGCCAATTTCCGTCAACGTTCCCGTCACCGATTAAAATATAAGGCACTCCGTCATCTCTGAAGACTTCAATATAAGCTGTCTTGTTAGGATTTATGCTTGTTGCGTCGGCTATTAATACAATGAAATCAAGATATAAATCATTGCTCACGATAAAGGCATTAAAGCATTCTGAAGCAGTTATCGCTGAACTTGTTACATTTGCGCCCTTGTTATTAATGGCCGTGAATAAATTTGTGTCTTGCTCACGAGTCGCCGCCGAACGTACCCAGACAGCCGCAAAATTTGAGAATCTATTAAATAATTCTGATGAGGTCATTGACTCATTTAACGAGTCCCAGCGATTCACAAGTAATGAACTTTGACGCGAAATTTTGAGTCTTACTGATACGGGCTGAACTGCTATATTATTAGGCGTGTAGACATCCAAAGACGCGGGAATATCTCCGGACATATCACTATAATCCGGCACTACTTCATGAGTATATGTAACTATTCCTTCCGGGACTGCTTTATTAATTGCAAATGGAGTAACTGCGCTTGCTCTTATATAAGTATCTGCGGGAGTAACTGCGCTGACTTCTGCACTAATAATAACAGGCGGCAATCCCATTAAATTAGTAAGCTCGTAAATTGTCTCGTCGCTGTTTTGAGTTACATCAGCAAATTGCATATTGAATCCCTGAAGGCCTACGCTCCCGCCCTGAGTGTTAATTGTGCTTCTCGTTGAATTCTGCGGAGTCATTCCTGAAACTCGTTTATATTGCAGTCTTAAGTCTTTAGGAGTCGTATTTGCATATTCATATAATCTATATGACTCGCTTGTGTCATTGCCTGTATTAAGCGGGAAGTCATTGCTATAAACAGTAACGAGTCCCGGAGCTATTTGGCTGTGAGCGTCAAGATAAAATTCTGCAGGAAGAGTCCCATATAAATCCGGCGTTAAATCATATTCCCAGTGATGAGGAATAATATAATTTGTGCCTGCATAGGGGTATAATTCGTATCTTGTGCCGGTTCTGTTCGTGATTTTCGTCTCAATTTTATAATCAGAAGACGCGGAATTATAAGGAGTCATTGTAAAGAAAGTGCCTAAATTTCGAGTTGTGCTTGTTTGAGCGTCCCACGTAAATTTTTGACGGCCTGCAAGATCCCCGTTTTGATTGTAAATAGTCATGTCGAATATTAACGGATTTTCTGACGCATTCCCGTTTGAAACATTTGCTATTACCATAGGAATCGGCGATGCTTCACGATAATTGCTGTAACCTGTTGCGAGATTTGCGCGCTGTTTGAAAGTTATATAGCCCAGTGTGCTGCCGTAATTTTCTGCGTTATCGCTCCTGACACTGACATTTACTGAATGATATTCGCCGGGATTTGTTAAAGTCTCTTGAGATGGATTAATTGAAATATTATACTCATCGCCTAAATCAATTTCTATATTTTCGTAAACGCTGCGAATGTCGCATAAATATTTTATATTTGAATCTTTATAATCATCTTCAAGAGTATAAGCGATTTTGCCGTCTGAGTCTAAAATTTTTGTGTCATTGCTGATAACATAAACAAGAGTCCGGCTTGAATCATAAACGTTATCGCCTGAGACTGTATAAACAATTTTTTTATCAGTATCTCGGATTATCGCGTAATTATCGCCAGAAAGTGAATAAGTATAAGTCAATGGGTAGCTTGCGTTAACTCCTGAACCTGTACGAACGTAAATATCTGCGCTGTTAGGATTTGAAGAATTTTTCTCGATTATGCAGTAAACAGGCTCATTGATTGAGTCATATTTATAATTTTGCCACCATCTTATATTTGAGCCCCGCCCCCAGCCGTACCAGAATGGGAAGTGTCTAGCATATGCATTACCGAAATTGATTTTAAACTCTGCGCGGCCTCCTGTTGTTACGATACAGAAAGACTCTAAAGGATCAGGGTAAACGTCATAATAAGGCGCATAAACTAATCCCCTATCTATCCATTCATTATAGGGCTGAGGCTCTTCGGCCAAGACGTAATTAAAATTATTCACAATGTCAGCAAGACTCGAAAAAGTTATCTCGGGAATTTCTCCGCCCATTGTCCTTCTATACATGCCAGCGTGAGTCTCATCGTCAGGGAAATAATAATAATAGTGATAATTTTCATAGACTGTAGCGAACCATTGAGGGCCGGCCACTGAGTCACGTCGTGAAGCTCCTGTTATGTCTCTTAACTGGTAAAAGAATCCAATATCAGAATTTCCGTATCTTGAATAAACAAGTGCTAAATCATTATCATTTAAAATCGGGTATAAATGATAGGGATCATAGCTCGCTGCCCATGATGAGCCGGAAAAAATAAGCAATGATGAAATAATCAAACTCAAAGCGCAAAATTTTTTGAATCTCAAAATAAATCAACTCCTGCAAAAATTTTTATTTAATTCGGAATGCCTATATAACTTACTGCGACATCGCCGCCGAATTCCGGTGATAAATCAAGAGCCTGCTTCATTCTGTGAAATGTTACAGTTTTTGTAGCTCTTCCAGCCGCGCCCAGTGCCTCGCCCGTATCACAGTCAAGACCGGAAGGAATATCGACTGAGACAATATGCACAGCCAGTGAATTAATAGCCTCGATTACTCGTTTATAAATGCCTTCAACGGGACGATTTAAGCCAGTGCCGAAAATTGCATCTATACAAGTTTCGCAACCTCTCAAAGCGTGTTCGAAGTCCTCAAAATTTTCGTCATTAATAGTATTAAGAACTTCGGGCGCAAGTTTGCTCATAATTCGTAAATTAGTCTTGAAGTCTTCACTGCCTTTGTTAGGATCTCCGACTATGTAGACTCTTACGTCTT
>CAJOEQ010000049.1 GCA_905233515.1 uncultured Synergistales bacterium | reverse complement strand
GGGGGACTCCCTAAAAAATTAGTTTGTGCAATAATATTTTAATCTCGTTAATTATAATAAAGAGGTCTATAATTTATCACATGGAAAATTTATCACGTTTAATGCAAGACACTTCGGCGGCGTTTAACTCGTCGGGATATGCTTTCTTTACAATTGAGGCACATATATTTTGCGCTGTTATATTAATAATATTATTTTTCAGGCAGCAAAATTTTTCAGATCAGAAAGAAGCCCGCATAATCTGGTCAAAAATTTTATTCGCGCAATTTTTATATTGTCTAGCTAAAATTTTTAGAGTCCTCGTTGACGTGAATATAATAAATAATTCCCCGTTCCTGCAATATATAGCAGCTTTCATAAATTTTGCTTTATTCGGCTTTATAAGCTGGCTTGTTTTAATGTACAGTGAATTATATCAAGACTCAAAAATTTTTGACTCATTGAGAAATAAAATTATTTCTGCTCTGCCATTTGCGTTTAATGTCATAATGCTTTTATTGACTCCTTTCACGAGATTATATCTTGATATTTCCGGCTCAGTCATGAAAGAAGGCTCACTGCTTTATTTGATGTTGACGCTTGATTTATTATATCCTGTGATCGCGTTATTTCTTGTATATTCTCGCGGGAGAAACTCTAATAAATATGAGATTGCGGCAATTTATCCGGCTTTGTTCTTAATTTTTGCGCCCGCTCAATTATTGAATCCTAGAGTGCCTTTTTTGTGCTTTGCTATGATTCTTGCTGACTTGCTAGTTTATATTAATTATGTCGACAGCTTAATTTCAATTGATCCATTGACAAAAATTTCAAATCGAAACGGTTTTATACGAGATTTGACTCATAAATTTATGACTGAAGACCGAGAAAATTTGTATTTATTTGCGATTGATATAGAAGACTTAAGCGCGATTAATAGCAAATTCGGACGTTTAGAAGGGGACAAGGCACTAATTATCACAGCACAGGCACTAAAAAATTTCAGTGAACACGAGTATTCATGCTATATAGCGAGATACTACGGCGATGAGTTCATGATAAGCGCAAATTTAAATAATAACGAGATTGAAATTTTCACTGAAAGAATACGAAATTATATCAGCAATGAGGCGGCCAAGAATAATTTAAAATTTTTCCTGCGGGTAAATGTAGGCTTTGCAAAATATGAGAATTATAGTCGAACTGAGACAATTTCAGGACTAATTAATGAGTCAGTGCGTTCACTCAATGAATCAAGAGAACAAAGAAGATTTAATACAGCTTGGCCGGGCAATAAATAAAAAAAATTCCCCCTCACTCATACAAGCAAGGGGAATATAAAATTTTTAGCTCAAGAAATCAAGTAATGACGGCTGAATCAAACGTGAAATAATTGCTAAATTCGCCTGATACATGTAATCAGCTACCATTAATTGAGAAATTGCGTCGGCTGGATCGACTTTCACGAGATTATCATAATTTTCTGTCATGATTGCATTCTCGCTTATGAGTCTCTCATTATTATAATTATATCTTGCCTGCAATGCTCCATTTGATGACATCACAGTCAAAATATTATTTATAATATTATCGATTTTAGGGAGCATTTTTTCAGTGATTGCGTCCCTGTTACCTGAATTTACAGCTGAAATAATATCATTGATTACGCCGAATCCGTTTTGTTTGGCAGTATTTGCGCCGCTCCTGATTGTTGCGTTTTGAGTGTGAATGCCTGAGTCGTAAATGCTGCTCGAGTCAATACCCCGCGAGTCAGTCCCGTAGGATTTGCCCTCAAGATTATAGCCGCCTCTGTAATAAGTGCGATTTAATTCTTCAGAGCCTAAAAAATTGCTCGTTATATCGCTGCCGTTCTCATCAAAAAATTCTATTTTCAGAGTATAACCGCGCTGAGACCATAAAACAAGCTCATTATCTTCGTTAATCTCGGCTCTTACGTCATAATCCTGCATTCTAGCATTAATGAATTCTGCTACGTCATCAGCTTTAATAACGCTGTCGTCGGTAACATCCCGCAAAGTAGTTAAATCTAAAGTGTGAGAATATCCAGCTACAGTTATAGTTAATGAATTCGCCGGAAAAGTTTGATTCTCAATGTCCCACTCAAAATCCATTATGCCGGTGTCGTCGCCGTCAGGATTTAAACGCCCTTGAATACTCGTAGAAATTCCGAGTGCGTCCTGTGCTACATGGCTTTTTACGTCAATTATGTTTACTGCCGAGCCGTCAACTGAAGAAATCGAAATTAACGGGTAATCGCCGGTGTTTCTCGTTGCGTCTTGTCCCATATGCTCATCATAATAATTCACGTAAAGCCAATCGCCCGCTTGAGTCCTTATTCTGTCCATGATGTCTTTTACTGTATCACTTGCGCTGATGTCAATTTCTACGGAGTGGCCGAGATTTTCGATTCTTATTGTGCCGTCCCTGAAATCTTGTTCAGTTTCTGAGTAAGCATCCTCAAAAGTAGCATTATCTTTCATTTTGACAAGAGTCTGCTTTAAATTTGAAGTTACACCGCCGTGAATTCCCATTTGTGCAGCTATACCGCCTGAATAATCATTCCATTCAGGATCAGTGAAGGGCAAATCTACAACAGTGAAAGCCTCACCAGAAAGAAAATATATAGCTGAAGAGTCATCAAGTTCTGATCCTGTGCTGTCAACGTGTGAAGTATAGCCCATTATCTGCTCGCCAGCTTGAGAATTTACGCCGTCAACTATTGCCCGCATTACTTTATTGCGATCTACAAAGCCGGTTTCAGGATTAATCACTGCAGTGCGCTTTATATTTACGTCGTAGGTCATGCCGCAATTCATTTGAACACGCATTTGAACGCCTATATTATCATCAACGCAGGGAGCAGAAGGGAAGTTTACGCATTTTGTGCCAGTTCCCGCGCTTGAGTCAGTATAGCCGTCAGTCCTTAAAGCAGTCGAGAGTCCTAATTTATCAGCGTAATTATATGAGTTCATATCTAAGAATAAAACTTGCTCACCGTTATAGCCGCGAATAACGAGTCTTTTTGTTGCTGCCTCTGAGTCGCCTGTACTGCGTCCCCAGTCGTCGTCTTTATCTTCACTGACAGTAACTTCAAGCCAGCCCGCTCCGGCATTCTTTAACCTGTCAGCTATGTAATCAAGACTGTAATCACCTGGATTTAATTTTATTTCTACTGACTTCCCGCCGCTCATTACTTTCCAGTGTAATTGCTCACCGTCTTTCACTGTAAAAGTTTCATTTAACGGGTCAAACTCGCGACTCTTCATTGCCGTTTCCATGCCTAAATAATCAAATACATCCATATGACTGTGATCTATTATGCGGGTCTCGTAAGTAGCTTTTACAGAATTATTTGACGTGAATTCGAACATGTTTAATGCTCCGCCGTCGCCTATTATAGTCAATGATGGATAATTAAGAGCCTCTAAAGCCTCATTTATTGCGAGTCTATCTTCCGGTAATTGTCCCGTTCTCTGAGCAGTAACAATTAATCTATTACCATCCGCAGAAGTTCTAGAATATACGCCCGATATAGCATTAATTTTGTCTGCTACTTCTTCTAAAGTATCGCCGTCATTAATAAAAATTTTCGAAGTCGTTGCCGGGTCATCTTTTAGAGTTATAGTTAATGAGCTTGTAGTGCTTGTAATTGAATCTGCAGAAATCCCGAATAATTCACTGATTGCGTTTCCTGTTCCTGTTACTGTGATTTCGCCTTTAGTTGACTGCATAATTAACCGGCCTGAAAGATTCCCGGAAGTCATTGCAGCAAATGGAGTCCCGTCGCCTTCTCCTGAAATTGTATCGTTGATTTTGTCAATTAAAGCTGTAGAAGTCGTTATACCGTCTAAATCAAAATTATAATCATTGCCGTCAACTGAAATTGTTAGAGTCCCTGACTCGTCCGTGCCGTGCCAGCCGACAATATTTGTATTGCCCATGAGGCCGTTAATGCTGCCTGAGCCGTTTTGCCAGTCGACCCCGTCTAAATCAAGACTCGTTATAGTAGCCTCCATAGGCATATAATCAGTATCAGGCCACCCAGTTATGCCGATTTTTTCACCGGTATTGCTGCGTAAAATCATTTGCTGGATTCCGTTCTCGTAATCCTTCTCAATTGACGCGTGAACGAGCATATCAGCCCCCTGCTGTTCAAGAGAATTATTTATAATTGTAGCTAAATCGTCAAGGCTTATGCCTGTTACCTCGTTCGGGTCTCTATAGCCGTTATCATCAGAAAAATTTACATTGCCTGAATTAGTCTTGTTGCTGTCGTAGTCCTGCCAGTCTTCAGGAATAAATACAGAAAGTGTGCGATTTCCTACAGTGATTTGTACTTTCTCTTCGCGGCCTGTCCATTCCCAGTCAATAGGCACATAATGCGAGCAAATAAAATAAGTATCTTCATTAGTGGGCATTAAATTATTACCGGCAAAACTAACATCACCTAATAAACTTTCACTAAGGGCGTATTTTATTCTTTCGTCTGATCCGCGATATTCGATACTGCCGTCTGATAATTCTACAAATGGCTGAGTCGTCGTGTCAGTGCCTCCAAAAATATATTGCCCTGCAACTTTTGTATTAAGATTATCGAGCATAATTTTTTTATTCGCTTCGATTTGGTCAGAAATATCCTGAAGTTGACTCGAGTCAAGTGCGCCGTCTCCTGCTTCAATGACAAGTTCACGAATAGCCTGAGCCGCGTCTAAAATATTATTCATTGCGCTGTTAGAATGTCTTAAAAGAGTTATAGCGTTGCTTGTATTGTCTTGATATTGTTCATTTGCGCTCAAAGCCGACTGAATCGAGAGTGAACGCGAAATCGCCGCCGCATTATCCGAAAGTTTTGTGTATTTATTACCTGTAGAAATTTGCTTTTGTAATTCTTGCAGACCTCTTTGACTTGCCTGTAAAGAATCCAGCAAACTCCCGTACATTGTCGCTGTAGTTAACCGGCCATACATGATTAATTTTCTCCTTTTCTCCTTCAATAAAGCTATCTATAAAATAAATGCTCTCCCGTTTCCTTCCGGAAGAGCTGCCAAATTTCAACGGGTTTATATTATTTATCGGCCAACGAGTCCGAATCCGTTAATTATAGTATTTAACATTTCGTCCATTGCTGTAACATATCTCGACATAGCCCCGAAAGCACGATTTAAAATTATCATGTCCATTAATTCTTCGTCGATATTAACGCCGCTGACTGATTGACGCTGTGAATCAATTTGTTCACTGACTGTAGATTGAGTAGTATACATTAATTTTGCGTGTGAGGCATCCGCGCCGATTTCAGAAAGCATTGAGTCATAAACTCCGGCAATTGTCATAGTTCCATCTGCTACGACTTTAGCCCAGTTAAGATTAATCATTCTTGACGCATTAGTCCCGTCTCCTGATCCCCCGCTAGTACCGCTCATTGCGCGCCCGTTCTCGTCTTTCTTGCCCATTGCCGCGCCTATTAATGACGGGTCAGCCTCTATTAAATCAGTAACATTTAAATTATTTGCTGCTCCTGCCTTAGTTGCAAGAGTGTTAAAGAATGCTACTCCGGTCGTATTAATATCTGAAGAAATCCCATAGCCCGAATACTGCAAAGCGTTCATATTTTTTGCTAAATTATATGCTATCTCGTCAAGTGAATCTTTTAAATTCGGGACAAAACCGTCGCGCAGTTCCTCAAGAGCTTTAATTTCACCGCCCCGCACGTGATGCCTGACTAATATACCAGTTACGCCGGTATTCTTTAAATTGAACCACATTCCTTCGTTTACTTCTGTGAGAGTTGACGCGCTGTAATCTGAACTCTTACCAGTTGAAGGAATCCGCCTCGCTTTATTGAACATGTTATCACTTGACAAATAACGAACTCCGCTTAAAGAAAATGACGCGTCCATAGCGATTCCATCATTTGGAATATATGCTACTTCGCGATAACTTGTAACAGGATCGCCGAAATCGTCAAGAATATTATCAAGCGTAATTTGTTCGTTGCGAGTGAGTCCTAATCTGCGCAAAACCTGCATATTTCCGTCTTCTGATCCCATTAGAGTAATTCTTTGTGCTTCTCCTGCAACATCGGCGGAAATTGTCAAATAATATGACTGATCAGACGCTTGCTGAATTGACGCGTGTACCCATTGTTCAGGTTGAGTCAGGCCGAATTCTTCTTGATATTTTTCGTTGATTTTATTGCGTATAGTCGTAAGTGAGTCAGTGCTTTCTACGTCAATTGTAATAATGGGATTATCATTTGCTATGCCCATTCGTGAAGCTAAATCGCCGGTTATATCAGAAATTGAAAGCAAATAATTATCCCGCGACTCTATATAAAATTGAGTCTTAGTTCCTGTTGTCGGGCCTGCTGCAACATTGAGTCTAGCAATTGAATCGCCGCCGCCTGAATTCTTTGATTTCGTGATAGTGTCAGCTATAAATTGATTCATGTCTTCAACTGTTAAAGTTTCGCCCACTGTTGTAGTATTGCCTAAATCGCTGCTTAAAACCCATTTGCCTGTTGAATTATTCCATGCTGCTGAAATATCGACTTGATCATCAGATACGCCGATTCTGAAAGTATATTTTTCGCCGGCTGTGCCTTCTGGTAAAATTTCACCTTTTGCGAGTCCGAGTCCCTGATTATCATTAAAAATTTTTGACGTTACACGAGTCCCCTGCGTACCGACCTGAATCCTAAACGATCCCGAAATATTTAACGCGTCATCAGGATCT
>CAJOEQ010000048.1:6809-12815 GCA_905233515.1 uncultured Synergistales bacterium | reverse complement strand
ACTCGTGAAAAATGAATTTGCGCTGAATTTTACCATGTCAGCAGGAAAATTTTTTAACACAGTCCGAGCTCTTGACATGTCGGGAGGGGCTTATTTAATCGTGCGGAATAAACGAGTCAAAATTTGGCGTTGTGAATTAATAAATAATTTTAGCGATTCTGAGTCAGGGAAAATTTTAGATTTAAGCGAATCTATTATTATTTCTTGCGCTGATAAAGCTGTATCACTGCTCAAAGTTCAATCAGAAGGCCGTAATATCTGCACTGGTCTTGAATGGGCGCGGGGAATGAGACTCAAAATAGGCGATATTTTATGATTCAGCAAATTATGTAAAATGCGATATAATTAATTCAATCATAATATTTAGCAAAGAAAAAGGGCAGGTGCTTCTATGCAGTTTTCTTGGCCGGAAGAGAAAATAATATCATCTGGACAATCAAATATCGCGGAAATATGCGTCAAAGCAAATAAACTTTTTGACGGAAAGATACTTAACTTATGCTGTGATCAAGTAAAAACTCCGTCAGGGCGTATTGCCTCGCGCGAAGTAGTCGAACACAAACCCGCTGTCGGTATGCTCGTAGTTACAAACCGTAAAAGTGTCTTGCTCGTGAAGCAATATAGATATGCAGTACACGAGGAGACTCTCGAAATTTGCGCCGGACTCATCGAAGAAGGAGAAGACCCTAAACAATCAGCCGAACGTGAAATGCAGGAAGAATTAAACGTCAAGGCAAAGAGTCTCTATAAAATAGGAGATTTTTACGCCTCACCGGGATTCTGTACTGAAATTTTTTCGCTGTTTATTGCTGAAGATTTAGAGGAGTCCTCACTGCCTCAGGACGAAGACGAAAATGTTTCTGTTTATGAGGTAGCAATTAAAGATATTCCGGCAATGATTAGAGACGGCAAAATAAGGGACTCGAAGACGTTTGCGGCGTTATCGTGGCTTATGGCGAAGGAGGGGATTGCTCCTGATAGATAATGCTGTAGTCGCGTCGTTGTTGTTGTAGTAATTCGGAAGTAATAAAAATTTTATTTTATACACAGGAGAGATTAATTTAACATGTTAAACAATTTCAAGATTACAGGAAAACTCACGATCGGATTCGGCATTGTGCTGCTTCTGTTCGGAGTCGCGGTGTTTTTCTCATGGACAAGTATTTCAGCCGTTCAGTCCGATGTTGCTTATCTTCAGGTAGTTGTCGACAATACAGTAAAAATCGCTGTAGAACTCACTAACACAATAAGCTGGATCAGAGCAGGAATCAGAGATTTAAAATTTTCTGAGAGCGACGAAGATATGGAACGCATGAACGGATTTTTGACTTCTTTGCGGACCTCACTGGAAAAAGGCAAACGAATGTACGCACAATATCCAACACTGTCGAGTCTTTCGAGCCTCTCAGAAATGGAAAATATAATCCGCAATACTGAGTCAACACTGAATAAGGCTATCCAGATGATTCGCACAAAACGTAATACAACAGAGGTTTTAAATCAGGAAATTGACAAGATGATCAGCCTTTTATCAAACGTTATCGATATGCAGTATCAAATCACATTGAGCACCATTAAATCAAATATCGAGAACGCAGATTTTGATACAGATTTTCAGAAAATCAAAACGATTGAAGAGCTGCGCACAACTTTCATACAGGTAGCGAGAAAATATGCTATTGCTATGTATAGACGAGACGCAAAAATGATGAATGAAATCGTCCAGCAGTTAGTCAATGGCGAAAACTCTTATAATAAATTCTATGAGGGCTCAAGATTTAAAGAAGTACGCGATCTCATGTCAGCAGGGCGCGGGACTTTCACGACCTTGAAAAACGCTTTTGACGCTATTCATAATTCATTTATTCAGACTGAACCGGCATTTGCAGCACTCTTAGCAGATGGACTCAATCTTGTAAATATCTCAAATAAAATCACTGATGACGGTACTCAAAGAATCGTAGATTTATCACAGGGCGCACATGATTCGCTCGGCAGCACTATGACTCTTGTAATTTCTCTCGCAGTTACTGCAATTGTAATCGGTATCGGAATCGCTTTATACATCGCAAAATCAATTTCTAAACCTCTTGGCCGAGTCGTTGAACTCTGTGGAAATGCAAGAGACGGCGATATGTCAATCACCCGCGATGATTTCCGCTATCATGGTAAGGACGAACTCGGAGAACTGGGCGATGCATTATCTGAAATGTTCGGCTCACTCAGCACTGCTATAGCTGATATTAGAGGACTCGCAATCGACAGCCACGAGAAAGCCGGATCTATGAAGGAAGACGCGGGCAAAAACTTAGACTATGCTAATAACGTTCGTTCAAGTGTCGCAGATGTCGTTAAGTTAATGGAAAGTAACTCGTCTTCATTACAAGAGAGTAACGCAGGAACTGAAGAAATGTCGGCGGCCTCAATGACAAGTGCACAGGCAGCAACGGACTGCGCAGAATTTATCTCTAACATGACAACAGTAACCGGTAATGCAGTCGATACAGTTAAAGAAGCTATTGCAAATATCGCCATCCTTCAGCGCAAAACTAAAGAGAGCGGCGTAAAACTTCAGGAATTAGTCGAGAGCGTCAACAAGATAACTGAATTTGTCGGTGAAATTACTTCAATCGCTGATCAAACTAACCTGTTAGCACTCAACGCAGCAATCGAGGCAGCTAGAGCAGGTGAAGCAGGCAGGGGATTCGCAGTCGTCGCCGAGTCAGTACGTAAACTCGCAGAAGATTCAAGCCGTGCCGCTGAAAATGTAAGAAGCCTAATCGAGACATTACAGACAAGTGCAAGCGAAACTAAGACATCAAGCGATGAGACAAGCATTTTACTTGATGAGACAACGGAGAAGGCAAACGGTGCACAGGATTCACTCGCTGAAGCAATGAGCCAGATCGACAAAGCTAATGACAGAATTCAGAATATCGCCGCAGTTGCTCAGGAGCAGGCCGCATCAAGCCGAGAAATCGCCGCAGGAATCGACAACGTTACTAAATCTACAACAGAAATTCTTGAGCACTTAGAGAGTATCAAGAATGACATGGACGAGACCGCGACAATAGCAGAGAGAGCCGCACAGGGTGCAGTTGATCAAACAAGTTTAGTAGAGAGCATTACAGAAGCACTCTCAACATTCAAGATTGAAGACACTACAGCCCCCGTAAAAGGCTCACAGCGCAAAGCACTCCCGGCAAAAGGCAAAAAGAAATAATTTAATTCTCGCTTAAAAATTTTAAAATTTATTACTGGAGGGATTGATTTATTCACAGTCTCTCCAGTTTTTTATGTGATAATATTTATAAAATTTATTTCACGATTTTATTTTTATTTCATGAAAGGAGATATTTATATGAATTTCAAAAAATTTTTTATCGCGCTTGCTGTGTTGTTTATTTTAGCTGGTACTGCATTTGCTGACTCAAGAATTGAAATGATTCGCTGGAAGTGTTCAGACTGCGGGAAGGAATTTTACACGTTCAAAGGTGATTACACGCTCGATGATTTAAATTTTCGCGACTCTAAACATCAATCTGATACACTCTTCAAATTAAGCAATCGAAATAGAAATATTGACAGCTGCAGGCATTCAAAGGCTCATAGTTTCAGGCGTTCAAGTGATAGGTCATATAGAGTCTCGGAATTGTCAAGAATGCTAAATAAAATTGTTGCAGTCAGGCGCGGCGGGTCTCTAAGAGTAAATCTTATTGAGTGGCGTTGCAAATTATGCGGGAAAACTTTTTATTCACTCGGCGATAATTTGAATATTAGGCGTTCAGACAGACAGCATGACAAAATTTTATCACTAGGGAATCGGCGTTCAATTCCTAAATGCTCAGACAAAAATAATCATAATGCTCACGTTTTCGAGAAAAGAAGATCTAACAGCGCAAGAAGCTGGGAAGTTGCCGGGCTGCTCGATGATATTTACTGGGTGAGAGATTAAAATTTTTTAAGACTCATAGAATCAAGAAAGAGACAAGGTTTTAACGCCCTGCCTCTTTTTTTGCGGAATAAATATTTATTTTCCAGCCTGATTAACTTTAAGTTCTGTTTCTTCCGTTAAGTTGTCTCCGACCTTAGCAGTGAATTTTATCGTGCCTATTCTGGGAGAACCGTTATTCTCGGCAACCTGAAATCTTATAGGATATTGATTCTCGCCTGTTGCACTGCCGCTCGTTTCTGTGAATGTGATCCAGTCTACATCTGATGACACTGTCCAATTGCCTTCAGAAAGTACACTGAATCCAAGTCCGGCGGATTTGTCTCCTTTTGCGTCGATGTCAAAAGTTTTCATCTCGACCCATGAATGTTTAGGCATAGTGAGATTTACTACCCCGTACTGATCAAATCTCGGATATCTTCGTCCGCCGTCCCACTCGTAAGTAGTATTCCACGTAACGCCGTCGCCTTCTCCAAAGCAGAAGCCCTCTTCCCAGAAGAAATTAACTTTCATTAGAAGTGTTTTAGTGTCTTGTTTGCTCCATATTGATTTATCGACCTGCCATATCCATTCACTCTTAAAGCTGAGGGATCCTCTTGAGGCTGCTGTTGAACTTAATCCCATGTATTGGCCGTGATTCTCGGTGTCCCAATGCCACCCGCTGTTATGAGGTCCCTCAACACCTCCTGTCCATTGAACATTTGTATCATTTATTGATAAGGGGGACGCTTTAATTTCCCAGTCGCTTGTTGTCCATGTAACACTTGATGAATGCGAGACACCGCCGGTAATTTTTAAATCGAGAGCGTTGCTCATAGCTCCTATTTCTCCGCCGACACTCCATGTCATGCCTTCCGTGAAAGTTTTATTTTTCGGGACATTTGTAGGGATATAGTCTCCAAGCCCGACTTCATTTGTTGAGAGATCGCTATTTTCTTTGCCGCCGACGACACTGCAAATATAGCTGTTAAATCCGAATGCGCCCGTGTAGCCTGAAAGATAATGAACATAATTTGTATATCCATAGCGGCCAAATTCACCACCGCCCTGATACCAAGTAAATTCGTGATCCATTTGCTCTTTATAATTCAGCGGAGTCGTTGTTGTGTTTGTCTGTACCAGATAATAATCACAATGATACTTATATGAATGGCAAGCGTAAACAGTTACTGCAACTTGGCTTCTGCGTCTTATATCGGCCTCGTCTCCTCCGATTGCGCCTCCCCATGGTCTATAACCGTCCTGTCTGTGATTGCATTCAATCGTTACTTTCTGAGCGTCGACTATTTTTGTGAGCTCATTATTTTCGTCGGCTATGCGTGCTTCGATTGAGTTTGCTTCAGAGTTTGACTCCATTGCCATATCTGTTAAACTTGCGCACCAGTTATAATAACTTCTCCAGCGGTCAAGATTGAAGAATAATCCGTCTGAGTCTTCAATAGAGAAAGTTGATTCTTTCTTGTCCTCGTCTGAAGTAACATCGCTTGAAGAAATTATATTGCCGTCAGAATCATAATATATAACTTTGTCCTCTGAAATTTCGTAGCTTGCGTAATTGTCCGTTGAAGTAACTTCTATGTCATCACTTGTTCTGATATCGGACATAACTGCGTCGCCAGCTAATAAGGCCTGATAATTGAAAGAAAACGTGCGGCCGTCAATAGTGCGTTTTGCGATTGCGAATAACTCAAGACGTTTTCTACCGTTTTCCATTACGTAATTACCCTCAAGCCCTACAGCTTCAAGAGTCCTGTTAATATAACCTTCATCGGGATAAATCAATAAAATATTACATTCTTCTGCGTAATCACGGCTGATTCTATCTGCGTCGAATAATAGAGCGTCGAGAAATGCCAGACTTAATTCATCGTCCTTATATTTTTCGCGGAGTGTCTGTTCTTCTTCATCAGTAATGCAATAAACCCATGATTGAGGGAGCATTTTGTCGCCGCTTCCGGAGGCTTCGAACTCCTTAATTAGTTCTGCCCATTCGTTACCGTGCATGACTGATGACATGTCGCTGCTGAGAGTTACTGCTAAAGTTTTCTGAACGT
>CAJOEQ010000048.1:0-6803 GCA_905233515.1 uncultured Synergistales bacterium | reverse complement strand
CCCCCCCCCCCGTCAGTATTATCGTTTAATAGAGTCCCGGAGCTCCCACCGCAGCCGCCGGAAATTACAACAAGAGAGTATACAAGAATCAAAATCGCTGCATAATTAAATAGTTTGCGCAAAATAAAATCCTCCTTATAAAAATTAAATTCTCTCTAATTCAAATAATTTAGAAAGTTATATAATTTTGCGCTAGAAATTTTATTACAGTTATATTTCTATGTCAAAGTGAATTTTTGTACAAATAAATTATAGACCGGGCATTAACACCCGGCCATTTTTTTATGCTTGTTCGTGATATTTCTTGAGTTTTGCGATAATTTCGTCTATAGACTCATCGGGCTGATTATATTTCTCTGCGGTGTAGTCGCCTGACCCTTCCTCGAATTGCTGCATAAATCTAATCATACCAGCAGGGCCGAGTTCTTTACTTAGTGCAGCAAGCCCAGCCATACGAACTTCTAAAGGGTTATTAATATCTAACTCAATCATTCTCAAGACCTCCATTAAGTAAAAAATTTACAGGATTGACTACTTTAAAATTAAGCGCAAGTTTTTCACAGGATTTTATCAGCCTGTAATCTGTAGTCAAGAAATAATCAATTTCTCCCGCTTCAGCATAAGCAATGTGAAAAGCATCCATAGTTTTAATATTTGCCTCAGTCATAAAAAATTTTGCTCTGATTTCGATATTGTCGCTGTAATGAATCTCTTCACAAAATAAAGAAGTATATAAATCTGACAACTTTATTTTTTTCTCTGAATTCTTTACTGCGCTAATTTCCTGTCTAAGAACATCGCTGCCTATTATTACGCAATAATTTTTTCAGCCATTTGGACAATGCCGACTATAGCATTAATTTCATCTTTAACGCTTTTCTCCTGCGACTTGTCGAACGGCCTATTATAGCAGCAAGTATCAAGATAAATTCTCATCAACTAAGAATTAAATTAATCAATTTTATCTTTCTCGAGATACTCAAGCAAAAGGGGACTCAAAACTTTTATATAAGTTCCTTTCATGCCGAGACTCCGACTCTCAATTAAGCCGGCACTCTCAAGTTTTCGCAATGCATTCACTATAACACTTCTTGTAACGCCGACTCTGTCAGCAACTTTTGACGCAATAGCGACTCCCTCGGGCCCGTCTAACTCCGCGATAATATGTTTCATGCTCTCAAGTTCAGAATAAGACAGTGCACGCATGGCCATTTGTACGCTGAGTCGATTTCTTGAAGTCTCTTCAATTAATTTTGCGCGCTCGTTTAAAATCTCAATACCTGCGATCATGCCTAAATATTCAGCGAGTAAAATATCTTCAACTAAGAAAGGAGCATGAAATCTCACAAGCATAATAGTGCCGAGTCTCTCTGCGCTGACTCCTATAATAGGCACGTACATTAAATGCTTTTCGGGTTTCTCGCCTGAATAAGCGTCATCGAATAAAAACGCGTCTTCGTCATGAATTTCTGAATCTATGCAGCGATTCATTCTAATTACAAATTCACGGGGCATTACTCCATTATTAAAACTGTCTGATAGTGCCTTAGATTTATACTCAGGCAGCCAGAAATAACCTAGCATCTTCCCGGACTTGTCGACTATATAAACATTTGCGGTCGAGAATTCAGAAAGCATCTCGGACAAGTGATAATAATTTAACGGTTCGCCCTCACGTTTTGACTGAAAAGCCCGCCCTACACGTCTAGTTTTTCTCAAGAGTTCATTTAGTGCCTTGTCGGTGTCGTCATGTCTAGCCATAAATAAATTCCCTCCTAATAAAATTTATAATAAATAACGTCTTATATCACGATTTTCAACTAAGCTGCTTAATTTCTCCCGTACCATTTCGGGGGTAATCTCAATTTTTTCGACTTCCATATCACAGACTGAGAAGCTAATTTCTTCGAGTAACTGCTCCATCATTGTGTGAAGTCTGCGCGCTCCAATATCTTCCATTTCTGAATTCATTTTGTGAGCGAGTTTTGCTATTTCCTGCGTGGCCTCAGGTGTAAAAATTATTTCCGTGCCTTCAGTTGAAATTAAAGCCTCATATTGACGAATTAAACTATTTTCAGGTTCGGTCAAAATTTGCTGTAAATTCTCCCAGCTCAAAGGCTCAAGCTCGACTCTAATAGGAAATCGGCCTTGTAATTCAGGAATCAAATCAGACGGTTTAACGCCGCTGAATGCACCCGCAGCAATAAATAAAATATGATCTGTCTTGACTGGACCATAACGAGTCTGCACGGTCGAGCCTTCAACAATGGGCAATAAATCGCGCTGGACTCCTTCTCTGCTTACGTCAGGGCCATGAGAGCTGCCGCCCTTTACAACTACTTTGTCAATCTCATCAAGGAAAATTATTCCGTCTTCCTGAGCCATATCAAGAGCTTCTTTTGACATTGCGTCAGTGTCTATTAATTTTTCGGCTTCTTCCTGCTGTAAGATTCGCAAAGCCTCTTTTACTTTCAGGTGCCGCCGCTTAGTTTTCTTTGGAATCATTCCGCCGAGCATTTCAGTTAAATTTATGCCCATTACGTCCATTCCAGGAGTCCCGAAAATCGGCAAAGACGGGTTATTGTCATTTATTTCAATTTCAATGTCTCGTCCGTCAAGCTTCCCTTCTTTGAGCATCTTTCTGAATCTCTCACGAGTTTTATTATCTGCGGGCGGTTCAGGTTCGGGCTGTTCGATTTCTTCTTTCTCGTCCTTAGCTGCTCCTGCAAAAGCTCTCATGAAATCAGGCACTGAAAATTTTTGCTCACGTCTCGGCAATAATGAGTCTAATATTCTTTCTTCTGCTCGTTCAAGTGCCGGAGCTTGTACTTCTTCGATCATTCTTTTACGTACCATTGAGACGGCAAATTCCGTTAAATCTCTAATCATTGTCTCAACGTCCCGGCCTACATAGCCAATTTCAGTAAATTTTGTAGCTTCAACTTTCACAAAGGGCGCATTTGAAAGAGTCGCGAGTCTCCGTGCGATTTCAGTTTTCCCGACTCCGGTTGGTCCGACCATTAAAATATTTTTCGGCATTACTTCATGTGCTAGTTCAGGGGGTAAAGCGCGCCGCCTGATTCGATTTCTTAGGGCAATTGCTACAGCTCGTTTTGCTTTATTTTGACCGACTATGTAACGATTTAAATGCTCAATAATTTTTGCGGGAGTTAATTCCGACGTGATTTTTTTCTCCATTATTCTAGTACCTCAAGTGTGATATTCTTATTCGTGTAAATGCAAATTTCAGAAGCTAACTCAATAGCACGACGCGCAATTTCTTCGGGACTCTTGTCAGTCGACTCCCTCAAAGCACGCCCAGCCGCCAAAGCATAACCCGATCCAGATCCTATAGAAGCAACATCGCCTTCAGGTTCTAAGACATCGCCCGCGCCGCTCAATAATAACGTGATTTCTTTATCAGCAGCTAACATCATAGCTTCTAAACGTCTTAAAGCCTTATCAAGCCGCCATTCTCTAACAAGTTTTACAGCACCTTTCATTAAGTCGCCTTTTTCCTGTTCTAGGCAGTCCTCAAATTTTTCAAGCAATGTCATAGCGTCCGCAGTACCTCCAGCAAAACCGACTAAAATTTTCCCCCCTAAAAGAGTCCGAACTTTGCGGGCATTACCTTTTATGACCTGCGAACCTAGAGTAACTTGGCCGTCTCCTGCCATTGCAACGCGCGAGTCCTTTCTCACGCAAACAATAGTAGTTCCGTTAAACAGCTTAATCAATCCTTTCATGTTTGAATATAAATTTTTGCTTGAGTATATTATCTCATTTGCTTTATTATTTGGAATAATGCGATTAAATTAAATTTTTCTGTGTATTTTTTCGATACTTGAATCAATAATCTTGCTTGATATAATTATAAAAGTTTATTTCACGTGAATAATTACCAGTTTTACAGCTACAAAATATTAAAATTTTCTAGTAACGCATATTTTATCAGCTAAATTTTTTACACGAACACGCAAAAATTCACAGGGGAAATAAGCAAGTTTTACTAATACATTTACTAATACAAAAATATTAAATTTTTCCAGTAATAGCAATTACTCACAAAGCTAAAAATTTTCTTACATTGCAATATTTTATCAGCTAAAAATTTTCGTGAACACGCAAAAAATTTCACGAGTAAATAATTTTGTGAGTTAAGCGCGAGTCAGCAAAAAAAATTTCATGATATAATCTCTCACATAAAAGCACTCACAGCAAATTAAAATTTTATACTTTCAATATAAAAATTTAGTGCTTTGTCATCTTAAAGGCGCATACAGCATTAAATTCGGAGAGAAAAATTTTTGCGCCTTGTTTATTTTCAGGAGGGTATTAATTTATGCTTGAAGACCTCAAAAACGAATCTAATTTTACTCTAACAGAAAACGCGGCAATAACTTATAAATCTTCAGGCTCTGAATGTCTTGACTTATTCGCAGCAATCGGAGCATTAAGAAATTCAGACTCTGACTCTATACAATTAAGATTCATGCGGGCATTTGCTGAAAATCCTGATCTAGCTTTGAGAACTGCATTTTACGCGCGGGATATTAGACAAGGACTCGGGGAGCGCAAAATTTTCCGGGTGATTCTTGAATGGCTCGCAAAAAATAGCCCTGACTCAATCGCAAAAAATATCGCACTTATTCCCGAATATGGCCGCTGGGATGATTTATTATGCTTACTTGAGACAAATTGCAAAGATTACGCGCTGAATCTCATAAAATCGCAATTAAATCAAGACTCGCTAATTTCAAAGTGGCTGCCGTCGATTAACGCGTCAAATTCTCAAGCAAGACAATACGCAAAAATTATCGCAAAATTTTTTGACATGAACTATAAAGAATACAGGCAATTATTAACGAGTCTGCGCAAAAAAATTAATTTACTCGAGAATAATTTACGCGAAAAAAATTATAATTTCGACTACTCAAAGCAGCCATCAAAAGCAATGCTTAAATATCACAAGGCATTTATCAGGAATGACCCCGAACGTTACAGCAAATTTCTTGAAGATGTCTCAGCCGGAAAAACTACGCTTCATACTGGGACTCTTGCGCCCTATGAGATAATTTTGCCTCTTGTGGACTGGTGGGAAGATAAAGAAATCACTCAAGACGAACGCAAAGCACTTAATACAACATGGGAATCTCTTGAAGACTTCACGAACGGTGAAAACTCTTTAGCAGTTATTGACGGTTCGGCCTCAATGTACAGAGAAGAAGGCATTATATCACCTGCTGCGGTTGCTTTATCACTGGGAATTTATTTCGCTGAAAGAAACATGAGCGAATTTAACAATCATTTCATAACTTTTTCAGAGAATCCGCAATTAGTCGAAATTAAAGGCCGGGATCTCTACGAACGCGTGAAGTATTGCAAGAGCTTTAACGAGGCAGCTAATACGAATCTTCAAAAAGTTTTCGAGTTAATACTAAAGACTGCAATAAAGCATAAGATACCGCCTGAAGAAATGCCCGAAAAATTATATATAATTTCTGACATGGAATTTGATTCTTGCACTGAAGATTCAAGCCTGACAAATTTTGAATACGCAAAAAAAATTTTCAGCAAGAATAATTACAAATTGCCTCAAATAATTTTCTGGAACGTCGACAGCAGAAATCCACAGCAGCCAGTGAAATTTAATGAACTTGGAGTCTGTCTTGTAAGCGGCGTATCTCCGAGAATCTTTGCAATGATTAAGAGTAAGAATCTTACACCTTTAAAATTTATGCTTGAGACTCTTAACAGCGAACGTTATTCAAAAATTTTCGCATAAAAATAAACTTGACAGATTAAATAATGCCCTGTAAAATTTCTATTCGTTGTTGATTGATTTATTTAGCCGGTGTAGCTCAGTTGGTAGAGCAGCTGACTTGTAATCAGCAGGTCGGAGGTTCGAGTCCCCTTGCCGGCTCCAGTTAAAAAAATTACGGTGGAATGGCCGAGTGGTCAATGGCAACAGACTGTAAATCTGTCGACGGGAGTCTACCATGGTTCAAATCCATGTTCCACCATTTTTTATTAAGCCGATTTAGCTCAGCCGGCAGAGCACATCCATGGTAAGGATGGGGTCTTCGGTTCAAATCCGAAAATCGGCTCTCACAAGAAAAATAAAAGCCTGCTTGTTACAGCAGGTTTTTTTTGTTGTTACTTCTTGAATCTCTCTCTAGTTTTGAGTTCAGGTAATTGCTCGTCAATTTCTCCAGCACGAGTCAAAGCAATTCGAGTCAACGTGGGCCCGATAAGCTCATAAATTAACACGCTGAATAAAATTATATTCCGAACGAGTCCCCCCGTCTCTGATCCTAAAGCCTGCGCACTTATTACCATTCCAAGAGCGACTCCGGCCTGCGGGAAGAGTGTTACACCGAGATATTTTTTTACGTCCGAACTGCATCGCATTAATGAACTTGACAACAAAGCCCCTAAATACTTCCCTGCACAACGTATGAAAATATATACAAATCCTGTGATAATTACAAATTTATATTGAAAGACGCTTAAATCAAGTCTCGCACCGCTCAACACAAAGAATACAGCGTAAAGAGGTGCGCACCATTTTTCAGAACGTGTCATTATGTCCTGTGAATATTCGCTTAAATTGCAAAAAATTGTCCCTAAAGTCATGCACACTAACAAGGCAGATAAATTAAATCTCGACGCAAGAGAAATAGTCATCAAAATAAATGCTATAGTCATTGAAAGTCTATTAGTGTTCGAGAAAAATAATTTTTCAAGCCAAGTTAAAATAAGTCCCATTACTGCACCCAGTGAAAGCGAGCCTATTATTTCAG
>CAJOEQ010000047.1:11382-18209 GCA_905233515.1 uncultured Synergistales bacterium | reverse complement strand
GAAGTATTAAATTTTATTTACGCTTTAAAAGTTGCTTCAAAGACTAACAAAGACGCAAGAATACAATATAACAAGATGACTTCATATATTAATACGTTACTTGATAACGGTAATACTTTATCAGAAAAATATATTAAGCATCTTGACGAAGATATTTGGGAATTGCGTCCCGGTCATAATAGAGTATTATATTTTTGCTGGCTTGATAATACATTTGTTATGCTTCATTATTTCAGAAAGAAAACACAAAAAACACCAGTCAGTGAAATAGAGCAGGCCAAGAGAGAACGCAATATTTATATAAGGAGGCATAAGTAATCATGGCAATAACTGACATAAAAGATGTCAACACATGGGAAGATTACGAGGAATATGTCCGTAATACAGATCCTGAAGCATGGAAGATTCACGAGCAAGCTCACAAATTTGCTGAAGCAGTATCTTTTATAATGGAGAGTGCTAAGGAATGGGGCGAAACAGTAGAACTTAAAGAAATAAACCCAACGCGAGAGAATTCAGACTCACTCCCGAAATATTTTAGACCTCGCAAAGTCTCTAAATATAAATCTTATAATTCAGCAGCAAAATCAAGAAAACTCCGTGCCCGTTTATTGAGACTCCAGCGAGTATAAAAAAATTTGTCCCCCTTGCTTTTATTAGTCAGGGGGATTATTTGAGTCTTGATTTAAATTTTCTGATTCTGATCCGTTAATTCTCGTGAGTCTTAAAAGAGTTATTCTGTGTTCTTCCAGCTCTTCGACTTTGATACGCCAGCCCCCGTATTTAAAAATTTCGCCGGTCTCCGGGAAACTCCCCGATAAAGTCAACACAAGCCCGCCTATACTCTCAGCATCTTCACTCTTGAATTCACTTCCAAGTGCCTCGCTCAAATTTTCAAGACTCATGCTGCCCTGTACTAAATATGTATTCTCGTCTAATTTCTGCAATTCCGGGGTCTCTTGATCGTATTCGTCCTGAATTTCTCCGACAATCTGCTCTAAAATATCTTCCATTGTTACGATTCCAGCGACTCCGCCGTACTCGTCGACTATTACAGCAATGTGAATGTGTTCGCGCCTCATAGCTTCTAGTACTTCAGCGGTTCTGATAGTTTCAGGTACAAAAATGGGCTTGCGTAAAAGAGTCCTGACCTCACACGACAAATCAGAATCCAGCAAATTTTTTAGAGTGTCTTTCACGTAAAGAATTCCTATAATATTATCCGGGCTTTCTTCATAGACGGGGATTCGTGAATGACCTTCTTCAATAAATAATTTCACGGCCTCAGCAAGCGACTCATCAGCCTCAAGAGCTATCATGTCAGTACGAGGTATCATAATTTCATGTACTTTTGTCTCGTCAATGTCAATAATTCCGTCAATCATTCGTCTTTCTCGTGCCTCAAGTGCGCCGCTCTCTTCACCGATTTTTACAAATTGTTCTATCTCATCACGAGTTATAAAAACTTGCTGAGCTCCTAAATCCATATGAAATAATACGCCGATAAATGACACACATTTTTTCATGAGCCATGATATAGGAGCAATCAAGAAAGCAATCACTCTTAAAATAGGCGCAGAAAAAATCAAAACTTTTTCAGAATATACCATCGCGGCACTCTTTGGCAAAATTTCACCGAATATTACAATTAAAATTGTGAGAATAGGCACAACAACGGCAACCCCGCCCACTCCGAAAATTTCAAGAGTAATACTTGACGCAAGAGCACTTAACGAGATATTTACGACGTTATTTGCAATTAAGCAGACCCGTAAAGCCTCTTGAGTGTCATCTATGAGCCATTGAAACGTAGAATTAAGAAATCTATATTTGCCGCGTTCCTGAAGAGATAATAATTTGCTAGTTCCTGTTGCAGTTATTGAAGTCTCTGCACCGCTGAAAAATGCTGACAAGAGAAATAATATTATAAAGCTCGAAATTATCAGGAGCATTCTTTTACGCCCTCCCGGATTTAGCAGCTAATAATTTTTTAGTTATAATGTCCTGACGCTCCCACATGATTGACTCGTTCTCTTGAGTGTCATGATCATAGCCCAGTAAATGCAAAAATGAATGTGCAATCATTAAGCAAATTGACTCGTTATAATTTAATTCAGGGTGAAGGCGTTTAACCTGTTCAGGACAAATTACTATATCACCCAGTGCTAAAACTGGAAGCTCAGGAATTCCAACCGATTCATTCTCAAGCATAGGAAATGACAAAACGTCCGTCGGCTCGTCAATATTTCTATAATTTTTATTGAGTTCACGAATAGAGTCAGAGTCTACAAACGTTAAAGAAATTTCCGCGTTCTCAAAATTTTTTGAGTCAGGATAAATATTTAATAATTCCTGCTCTAAAACGCTTTCAAACGCTTGAAAATTTATATCTGGGTCGCTTTCAGAATTATTATTACTGGAATCTTCGGGAGTATTAATGCATAAAGATAATTTCAAGAATAACTAACCTCTTTCATGTAATAAATATTTAAAAATTTATTTCTTGCGCTCAATCTTCTTTACTTTTCGGGTGTGATACATGGAAATTAAAACATTTATGAGCGTCTCTTTTATAATAGCAAAATCTTTCTGAGTAAAATTTACATTGTCAAATTGCTTTTCATTTATTTTGCTTGCTACAACTTGATTTACAATTTTCTCGATTGTGTTAACGCCTTTATTAGCGTCTTCTGCCTCAAGTTCTCGAATATTAGCGGCTCTTACTGCTGCCTCAACTGAATCAGTGATCATTAATAAAGCTGTCTCACGTGAACGAGGTGCGGGGCCTGGATAACAGAAAGAAGACCACTCAACATTTTCACCCATTGCAACGGCTTTATTATAAAAATATCTCGTGCAAGTTGTACCGTGATGTTCGGCTATAAAATCGCGGATTCTTTTCGGTAAATTTGCCTCGTAAGCAAGTTCGAGTCCGTCCCTTACATGTGAAATTATTGTCATTGAGCTTAACATCGGGGACATTTCGTCATGAGCATTCAAGCCGCCGCCCTGATTCTCGACAAAATAATGAGGTTTTCGCAATTTTCCTATATCGTGATAATAAGCACCTGCACGCAGTAAATTTATATCCATTCTTAATTTTGCGCCTACTGCTTCTATTAACGTCGCTATAGTCAAAGAATGCTGATAAGTCCCGGGCGCATTTCTCTGCAATTCTCGTAATAATGGACTTGACGGATAACTTACTTCACGGAGACTCAAAATTGAAAGCGTGTCAATATAAGGCTCGATAATCGGAAGAATCATCACAAAGAAACAACTTAATCCGACCTCAACAATAAAATATAAAATTGCCATCTGCCAGAATTCACCGAGCGGAATAAACAATCTAAAATTATCACGAACCCACGGAGTCCCTTGAAAATATTCAATTAACATTCTCTCAAGAGTCAAAATAAATGCCATCAGCGCAACCCTTCGAGTAAGATGCCGGCGGCCTTCAAGATTTCGCAGTAAATAAAATCCTAATGTAGTCGCAGTAAGTGCAAGCATAGCAAGTGAAATAGTATGAGAAATAGCTTGACCGGTTATTATAAATACTCCTGACGCTGAAGCAATAAAAGCTAGACAAAATGCGGCATAATCAAGAGTGCATAAATAAGCCATCACTACAGGAGCTAAACTCCCCGCGCCGTAAATTCCCAGTCTTGCCGAGATTGTTTCACTTATCCACGCAGAAATTATTATGAAAATTGCGCACCACCATGAAGGTTTATTATCGCCTGAGCCTCGATTTAAGATATTCAGCCAAATGGGTAATGCAATCACACAAGCCAGCACTACACATAATTGAGAAATCGGGAAGGCATTTTCTGTATAGCCCTGAAGTCGTAATAAAATCGCCGTCTGTTCGCTGACTATATCACCACGATTTATAATAACGTCGCCCAGCTCTAATTTTCTATCAATTACAGGGACTTCATCAATTACAGCCTCTTTGACTCTTTCTGTTAAATCTTCGTCTACTCTAAAATTAAGATTTCCTAATCCCGCTAAAATCTGATATATAAAATTTGCGTCGCTCGGAGTATATACAAGTTTATTAATTTCTTCCCATAAAATTTTGGACATTAATAAATTATTAGCTCTGTAGACTTTTTCAGCCTCGAGTCTGTCAATATAAGCGGCTCCGACTTTATTCGCGAGATTAAATATTCTTGTTTTGTCTTCTGTGTCAAGTTTTAATAATGCCCGCACTAGTCCTTCATTCATGTTAGCAGCATACGGAGATTTACGCGCTGAGTCTAAATCTTTGAATTCAATAAATGCGTCTAATCTGCGTTGAAGTCTTGCTTTTGCCGATAAATCACGAACTGTAACGCCTGCAACGCTGTCGCCTACCATTGTCCGGAGAGTCTTGGCCGCGTCCTGATCGTCAAATCTCATTTGAGAAATTACTCTATAACTTTCGGGGGCAGGTTCTCCGACTTTGAAACTATAACCGCGCCGGCTTAATATTGCCCATTGAGTGAGAACGAGGGAGACTCCGGCAATTAATAAAACTATTACGGGAATTACATAATTTGTTAAATTTTTTAGATTTATGCGCTGGGAAAAATTTTTTTTCTCGAAATACATTTATTTGCGCTCCTGATTCTCGGCCTCGTATTTTGCATAAGCCTGCACGATTCTTTGTACTATTTCATGTCTCACAACGTCCGCATCAGTTAAATCTATAAAGCCGATTCCCTTGATACCCTTTAGAATTTCTCTAACGCTCCTAAGTCCTGAAACAGTCCCGCCGGGTAAATCAACTTGTGTAATATCGCCCGTTATTACAGCCTTTGAGCCGAATCCTAAACGAGTCAAAAACATTTTCATTTGCCGGGGAGTCGTATTTTGTGCCTCATCAAGAATTATAAAACTTTCATTCAGAGTCCGCCCTCTCATGTAAGCAAGCGGCACTATCTCAATAACTCCTTTATCAGCATAACGCATAAATTTTTCAGGCGATAATAAATCAAAGAATGCATCATATAACGGCCTGACGTAGGGCTCAATTTTTTCGCGCAAATCACCGGGCAAATAACCGAGAGACTCGCCCGCTTCCACTGCAGGACGAACTAAGACAACGCGATTAACTTTTCCGGCCTTCAACATTGAGACAGCTTCACACACGGCCAAATAAGTTTTACCAGTTCCAGCCGGCCCAGTTGCAAATAAAATAAAATTGTCCCGAATTGCTTTAATATATGCGCGCTGACCGGGAGTCTTTGCTCTTATGGGTTTGCCCCGCGCTGTTGTGCAGATAATTTCAGAATAAAGCTCGTTAAGTCTCAATTCCCGCCCTTCAGCAAGTGAGTCCATTGCTGCCCTAACGTCTGACTCTTTTATTTCGTGGCCTTTCTCTGCAACTGAAGCTAATTCACGTATTAAATGTCCCACGATTCGCACAGGTTCAGAATCAGGGCCGCTAATTCTAACAGCCCCGTCCTTAATTGAAAGTGTAACAGGGTAACGGGATTCGATCGCCTTAAAATTTTCGTCGTTCTGACCGAGTAATCTAGCTTGAACGAACCCGTCGCCCGATAAAGGAATTTCCATTATGCCGGATAAGCCTCCGGGGCTGCCTGTTCCTGAAGTCCTACATCGCGTTTATTTGCGCGGGCGTATTTTTTCGGTAAGAAATCTTTTGCAACCTGCGGGAACATTATCCACGTTAAAGCGTCTTCAGGTTGAGTCGCCCAAGGTTGGCAGTCTTTGCGTGCCTGTTCCATTTCGGGGGCAATCTTTTCACCGGGTCTGCATGTTATAGGCTCTTCGTTACCGATTGCAAGTTTCTGCACTTCAGGATCAACCGGTGCGGGCGGCTGACCATAATAACCGAGGAAATATTGACGAATTTCTTTCGGGAAGCTCTTCCAACGGCCTCTAAGTACGTTTACTGTAGCTTGAGTTCCTACCATTTGGCTTGACGGCGTTACAAGAGGCGGATATCCCATTGCTTTGCGGACAACTGGGACTTCATTTAACACGTCTTCTAATTTATCAAGCGCGTTCATTTCTCGTAACTGATTCACCATGTTTGAATACATGCCGCCGGGGATCTGATAACGCAAAATATTAATATCGACTCCGGCAATTTCCGGCAATAATTTTTTATATTTCTCGCGTAATTTCTTGAAATGTAAACAAATCGGCAGTAAATCATCCATTTTGATTCCCGTGTCATATTCAGAACCGGCCAAAGCTGCAACAATTGACTCAGTAGGAGGCTGACTCGTTCCAAGTGCAAACGGTGAAATTGCTGTATCAACGATTTCTGCGCCCGCTTCGATTCCTGAAAGATAGGCCATGCTCGCAAGTCCAGTTGTATAATGGCTGTGAAGTTCGACGGGTAAATCAACTTTTTCTTTGATTGCTTTCACGAGTTTAGCGCAGTCAATCGGCCCAATGAGTCCGGCCATGTCCTTAATTGCTATTGAGTCCGCGCCCATTTCTGCCATTGATTTTGCCATGTTCGCAAATGTGTCAAGAGTATGAACCGGCGATAATGTATAACTCATACAAAGCTGTAAATGCGCCCCTTCTTTCTTGACCTGATCGGCGGCGATTTCTACATTTCTTAAGTCGTTAAGTGCGTCAAAGCAGCGAATTATATCTATACCATTTCCGACGGCCTTTTTTACGAACTCGCGAACTACATCATCAGCGTAATGACGATAACCGACTAAATTTTGACCGCGTAAAAGCATTTGTAATTTTGCGTTCTTAACTCTTGCGCGTATGAGTCTCAATCTCTCCCACGGGTCTTCGTCTAGAAATCTCATAGCTGAGTCAAATGTCGCTCCGCCCCACATCTCTAA
>CAJOEQ010000047.1:3064-11332 GCA_905233515.1 uncultured Synergistales bacterium | reverse complement strand
ATTAAAGACTGATGGGCATCACGTAAAGCAGTCTCAGTAATGCGTACTCTTTTCTCTCCTGCCATTAAAATAATTCCTCCTGTTAAAATAAATTTTATTATGAAATTTTCTAGTATTATACTTTATTTCTTTAATATTTCCTTAGCTTTATCCCAGAAAGAGTCAAGCTCTTCAAGTGTATAATCAGATAAATTTTTGTTTTCAGCGCGCGCTAAATCTTCCATAATTTGAAAACGTTTCTTGAATTTCTCACAAACTCCGTTTAATGCCGCGTCCGGGTCAACTTTGAGTCTTCGTGCAATATTTACCGTCATAAATAACACGTCGCCTAACTCATCAGCTAAGTGTTCGGGGTTATTCTCTTGTGCGGCTTCCTTGAGTTCGTTAATCTCTTCGTCGAGTTTAGCAAATAAAGGCGCGTTACTCCCTTCGTGCCAGTCAAAACCTACATGGGCGGCCTTTGCTTGAATCCTGTCAGCTTTTAACAATGGCGGGAGTCCGTCGGGAATTCCTGAAAGTATTGACGTGCTTTTATTTTTTTCGCGGCGTTCCTGAGCTTTTATTTTCTCCCAGTTCCGCAAAACTTCTTCACTTGTATTTGCCTCAACTTGGCCGAAAACATGCGGATGTCTCCTGATTAATTTATCGCAAATTGCCCGCACAACGTCTTTAATATCAAAATCGCCGGACTCTTTTGCAAGTGAGGCTACAAAAACTACTTGTAATAATAAATCGCCGGATTCTTCTTTGATTGCTTGAGAGTCTTTCTTTGTGATTGCGTCTGCCAGTTCGTAGGCCTCTTCAGTTATTGGAGTTCGTAAAGTCTCAAGAGTTTGTTTGCGATCCCACGGACACCCCCCCGGAGCTCGGAGTCTCTCGATAATATTAACTATTTCGTCAAAATAGTGTGATTCTGAGCTAGAAATTTTTTATCGCCTCTTTCTGTAAAATTTTATAAATGTGATAATTATATCGCGCCTTAAAATGTTATCATAAATTTAGCAAATTCAATCTTACATGTTAAAATTTTATTTCGCATAATATTTTATCGGGAGGATCTATTTAACTTTGAATGTAATCAAAAAATTAGCAGTTATTGCAATATTATTATTTATGACTTCTACGACTTCTCAAGCAAAAATTACCCGCAATCCACGAACTAATTACGATATTATTATAGCAGGAGCAGGCACCGGAGGAATCTCTGCAGCAATTCAAGCCGCTAGAATGGGCGCATCTGTCTTAGTAGTTGAGCCGTCTTCTATGATAGGAGGTCAAGCAATCGCCGCAGGAGTCTCAACTGTAGACGACAAAAGCCGGCAGAAAAGCGGGATATACTTAGAATTCTATAATCGACTAAAAAATTATTATGACTCTCGCGGAAAATCAATGGGAACATGTTATTGGACTTCTACGACTGTAGCATTTGAACCAAGAATCGGCCATGAAATTTTAATGGACATGATAAACGACGCGGGCCGCAAAAACAATCTTGATTTATTATTGAATTCCGAGATAACAAGCCTCAAAATCGGCAATAAATCAATTTCAGGAGTCAGCGTGAAGACTCAATCAGGTAAGAAAGATTACACGTGCAAAATTTTAATTGACGCTACAGAATACGGCGATATGTTATCGCTTGCTAGAATAAATTACAGAGTCGGAAATTCTGAAGCAAAATTTTATAATCCTGACTCTATGATTCAAGATATAACGTGGACGGCTGTAATTCGTAAATATCCCAGCGGCGTGCCTTCTTACTTGAGACCGTTATATCCATTGCCCGGCTATGAACTCGCGAAAAAAAATTATGAATCATTCGTTACAAAAGAAGGCTTTAATTTCCGCAATGTCTTCCCGATTGAGACTCCTGTAAATTTTCTCACTCATAACGCATATAGGGGGCTGCCTGACTCGTCTAATCCGTATAGTTATAATGCAGATGCACAAAGCCGCTTATACATAACAAAAACTTCTGTGAACTGGGCAAATGATTATCCCGGGACTTATTTATGGGAGGGCAAAAGAGGACTCCCGGCTGCATATCTCGAAGATAAAAATTTTAGATTACAGATTGAGCGCGAGGCATTAATTAAGACTCTCAACTTTATATATTATATTCAAAACGAACTCGGTGAGGACTGGTCAGTCGCTGATGACGAATATTATAATCAAATTTTGCCGGAAGCAGCAAAGACTCTCCCTTTAGAATGGCAGGAAATAGCCCGACGAATCCCCCCGATCCCTTATGTACGCGAGTCAAGACGAATAATTAATAAAAATTTTACTCTGACATCACATGAATTACTGCAAAATTCTTTGAGTTATCGCGATGGACAAACGAGCCACGAATTTTATGACGCTATAGCAATAGGCGGCTATATTCTTGACCTTCACGGAGCAACAAGGGACTCAGACATGGAATGGGAATTTAACGAGCGTGAAAGCTCAATGATAACGAATAGACCGCGCGGCCCCTTTCAAGTTCCCATGCGAATATTAATACCTGATGAGATAGACGGACTTATCGCAGCGGAAAAAAATTTATCAATGTCAAGATTAACCGCCGGAGCTTTGAGATTACAGCCTATAACAATGATGACAGGCCAAGCCGCCGGAGCTTTAGCAGCTTTGAGCGCAAAAGACAGCAGATCCCCGAAATTTATTCACCCGATTAGAGTCCAGTGGGAATTATTAAATTCAGGCGTAAATCTCTCACTCTGTCAATATTCAGATGTCCCGCCTGAACACTCGCTGAATAAAACTATTCAGATTTCAAACATGTATGGATTTCTCCCAGCAAAAGAATATCCGCACGCACCTTCTTATAATATAGAAGACAGGGACGATCCAGTTTTAGCGATGGCACTTATTCGCGGACATGATAAAGGAGTTTTCGGACTTGATGAGCTTATAACTAGAAAGGACGCAAAAGAAATTATCATGAAAGCTCAAAAAATTATCTCATTCACAAATAAAATTGAAAACGGTCAGACGGGAATAAATAATAAACTCGAAAATTTTATTTCACGAGGAGATTTTATCAAGGCAATTTGTGAGGCATTCCCTAAAATTTCAGACGCTCCCGAACCTAAACGATATAGAGTGCCATTCAAAACAGGAAATCACAGAAATTCAGAATATGTAAATATGCTTGCTAAACTGGGAATTCTTGACATTTACAGGAACGAGAAAGAATTTCATTATGGCCGGCCAGTTACTAAAGCTGAAGCAGCTGATATAATCGTGAAAACTTGTATAATTATTTCTGCTCTGCATTAATTATAATTATTATTATATAATTCCGATAATTTATATAAATATACAAGAAAAGGAGTCAGCATACTATAATGAGAATAAATCATAATTTACCGGCCTTACATGCCATTGATATATTAGCGAAAAATAATGACTCGCTGCAAAAATCTATGGAGGCATTATCAAGCGGCTTGCGTGTAAATCTTGCTTCAGATGACGCGTCAGGACTCGCAATCAGCGAAAAAATGCGTTCACAAATAGCGGGCTATGATGTTGCTATTAGGAATTCTCAAGATGGTATCTCAATGCTTAGGACTGCAGAAGGGGCTTTATCAGATGCTGACTCGTTTTTGCAGAGAATGCGCGAATTATCTATACAAGCAAGCAATGAGACTTTAACTTCACAAGACAGAAATTTTATTCAGGAAGAAATTAATAATTTACGCACTCAAATAAATATAATCTCTCAGACGACTCAATTTAACAGGCGCAAATTACTAGACGGCAGCACGGGGATTTTATGGTCAAGCGATAATTTAAATCTCAAGACTATTTTAACCGGCGATACAGAGAACGAAAATATTTCACCCGAAAAAAATTACAGAATCGAAGTTACTTCACAATCAGGCGCGGCTCAAGTCGTAAAAACTAACATAATCAAGGGCATTTACACGGGCGAATTCATTGACGAAATTATTTATAACGACGACGGCGAAGAAGAAGAAACTTTGCGGGTTATTGCCGAGAATGAGAATACTTTGCGGGATATTGCAAATTTTTATAATTCCGACGGGACATTTATTTTTGAGCAGCCTCAATTACTGAATATCACTCAAGGCGACGGGAAGAGCGCGGGCGTTATGATTTACGGCAATGACACTTTACGAGACGTAACGAATAAAATTAATGACGCAATTGCAAATAAACTCGGTCAAGCAAAATATACTAATGACGCTATGCACTTTGCGACAATTTCAGACGGCACCGCAAATACTTCTGAGTCATTTAATATCCGCGAGTCAATTTACGACGAGAACGGCAATATAACCGGATATAATATAAATGCTTCCATAGTGATACGCTCTGCAATTTCAGGCAAAACGGGAGAACTTGATTTTACAGGCGATGAAGATTTAATGCGTGCTCTTGGCCTGAATACCGTTCAATATGCACGAGAAAACACGCATAATGTCTCGATTTATGACGCTCACACAAACGAGGCAATAATAAAAGATTCAAAAACTACCGGCAATCGAATCAAGGGCGTTATAAATTCAAATCTTGATATAGAATTCGCACCTAACGCAGGACTCGAGTCAGTCTGGAATGAGACATCAAAGCAATATAATTTTTCAAGCATAGGCAAATATTCAGGGCAAATTCACGTAACTGACAACAGCTTATACTTTCAAACAGGCACGAATCAGGACGAAAAAATTTCTGTTCAATTCGGCAATATGTCAGCAGATTCTTTAGGACTTGACGGCGTGAATGTCTTGACCCGCGAGTCTGCAATGCGTTCAACGGGAATAATTGACTCAGCAATTGACAAAATTGTTAAAGAACGCACTAAAATTGTTTCATATGAACAAGTACTTGAAAACACTTTATCGAGTCTCGCAATCTCAAGCACAAATCTTTTAGACACAAATAGCCGATTAACTGACTATGGAGTTCCAAATTTTAAGCCAGTCAGAAACAGCTATGATCATACAAGCAAATCAAAATCCGCAGTCAGTGTTAAATTTGCTGGATTTCGGAAATATCAACGACAGCGAATAAGTAAAATATTTCATGCTATACTGAACTAAAAAATTTTAATGGAGCTGAAAAATTTATTATGCCCGAAGAACTTGATCCGACTACTGCGAGACTTGTATCAGAACTTGCGACTCAAATGCTGCCTTCACTGACTAAGGCACTAAATAACGCTGTACCAGCCGAACAATTTGCAAGCGCACTCGAACGCACTAATAGAATGTCTCAAGATTTGCGCTCACATATCGAGAAAAATATACGCTCAAGCATAGAAGACGGACGAGCGGGCCGGAGTATGTTAATTCAGTCAATGGCCTCAATGCTTGAAGAGTTCACGAGTCTTAAACGCTCAATCGAAAAATTATCGGACAAATTAACAGTTATTAATACAGGACTTGAAAACGTAATAAAGAATTCTGCGGCAAATAATAACGAACCTGACAGGGCAATTAATAACGAGAATAAAATTTTAATGCAGGAACTTGCGAATATTCAAGAAATGTTAAGCGAACTTATTAAGGGATTGCAGAGTTTTAGCGAGACTTACACGCGTGAAGCTCAAATCACACAAAAAAATAACGCTCCTGACAAGAATAATAATAATAACTCGTCAAATATCAACGAAAAATTTATCACGAATTTATTTAACGGACTTGAAGGACTTATTAAGGCGCAAGGGACGACTCACAGCAATGAATTTAAAGAATTATCGCGCGAAATTGCCTCATCTCAAGAGCAGAATAATATCGCACTGAATCATGAAATACGCGAGGCCGTTAATGAAGAATTAGCTAATTTTATGAGTTCTGACTCAAAAAATAAAACAAAGCAGCCAAGCTCATTTGTTACAAAGATTTTAGCTGCAATGTCATGTACTTGTATAATTTTTATGGGCGTTATAATTTATTTATTATTGCGGTGATAAAGCCCTAATTTTGTAGCAAAGATTCTCAGCATAAACGTTACTAATCTCAAATTTTTGCGCCACCTGCTTGGCTCCTGTAATTGTCTATATAGCCATTCAAAGCCTATTTTCTGAACCCATTTCGGAGCTCGTATTAAATGACCTGAAAATACATCGAACGCACCGCCGACTCCGACTGCTAATAACGGCCCTAATCTTTCACGGTGAAGAGCTACCCATTTTTCTTGTCTAGGCTGACCCATTGCTGCGAGTAAAATTTTAGTCCCGCTTTCTCTTATTGCGTCAGGGAGTGCAGTATCATTTATGTCAAAATATCCGTCATGAGTCCCAGCAACTATTAAACCGGGGAATCTTGATTGCAAAACTTGCGCGCAAATTTCGGCAGTATCTCCCGCAGCTCCTACAAAATAAACCGGCCAATTTTCCGAACTTGCTGCACGGCATAATTGCTCGGCGAAATCAATACCGGCGACTCTTTCTTGAACGGGACTCCCTAAAATTTTCATGCCTAAGCACAAGCCTGACCCATCAGCAAGAATCATAGCCGACTCTTTCACAATCTCGAAAAATTCCGGGTCATCTATAGTCGTTTCCATTCCTATAGCGTTAAGAGTTACTACAAGATTAGCGCGTTCGTCCGGTGGATTTTGAATTAAGCCGCGAGCTTTTGAGATTGCATAATTCATTGAGACATTATCAAAGCTAATATCCCATAAAGAAGGCTTATTACCTGATAATTTTTTGCGTGAACGTCTGAATATAAATAATATAATCACGACGACTAATATAATCAGCCATTTATTCCAGACTGCGGCAATACTCGTTAAAGCACAAAGCCCCGCTAAATATTGCACGGCCTCAGGGTGTTCAGTCCCGCCGTCAAGCATTCTGCTGTAAATCTTCCCGACTCCGTGTTTATTGTCGTCAGTGTCGCTTAATAAATCTTTTGCTCTATAACTGGTATAGCAAATAATCCCAGCGATAAAAATAAAATTGTGCTTAAGACTATACCTTTAGTGCTGCTTATTATTGCAGTGCCGGCTACTATTAAGCCCCACATTGATGCTAAAGCCTTCCCAGCCTGTCTATACATGTTGCCGAAACGACTCCAGAATGCGAAGAGCAGCATTAATCCCGCAAAGGACATGAAAAACGCTCCGCCCTCTGTTACTAAGCAGGCCGCTAACATCATCACGAACGAGACGGCCAAGACATGACCCACGAGTCCAGAAATCTCATCTAAATATCTGAACACGAACGGGAAGAAGCTAAACCAGATTGCACCGGCTATAAACGAAAATCCCGGAGTCAAATAAATATATTCGTTGTCTGGAAATCTTATAAAATTTACACCGGGCCCGAAATATGCACATAACGCGCCTATTAACGGATAAAGCAATTGCCAGCGCGCATCGTTGTAAATTACTTCAGCAATTCCGGCTACATTCGCAAGCATAGCACAGCAGACTACGACTCTAGCTTCAAACGAGCCGAACCATGACGCTAGAATCATCCACGAGGCGCATAATAAAATATCCCGCAAATAACCGTATTGCCGGGGCGGTAGAGTGCGCTTTACGTAGAATTGAACTCCGACACAAATTATTGCGACTGATAGACAGCCCGAAATTATTAATACACTATCGGGAAGTGATTCTAGTAAGCCCATCCATGTAAGGCACGAGCGCGTCAGGAATATTTATACTCCCGTCCTCGTTCTGGTAATTCTCGATTATTGCTATTAATGTACGTCCTACAGCAATCCCCGAGCCGTTCAAAGTATGAGCAAATCTTATTTTGCCCCCGTCTGAAGGTCTATAACGCAAATTCATGCGCCGAGCTTGGAAATCTTCACAGTTTGAACACGAGCTAATTTCTCTATATTTATTTTGTGAAGGCAGCCAGACCTCTAAATCATAAGTCTTGCAAGATCCGAATCCTATATCACCCGAACACAAATTTACGACTCTATAGGGCAAATTTAATAATTCTAAGACTTCACCGGCATTATTTGTTAATTTCTCTAATTCGTCGTAACTTGTTTCAGGCGTGCAGATTTTCACCATTTCTACTTTGTCAAATTGATGCTGTCTCATTAAGCCCCTGACATCACGCCCCGCACTTCCTGCCTCACGTCTAAAACACGGAGTATAAGCAGTGTAATACAACGGCAAATCTTTCTCGTCTAAAATGCTTTCACGGTTTAAATTTGTTAAAGGCACTTCAGCAGTGGGAATCAGCCATAAATCATCATTCTGCAATTTATATAAATCTTCGGCGAATTTCGGTAATTGCCCAGTTCCTTCAAGAATTGCGGATCTTACCAT
>CAJOEQ010000047.1:0-2908 GCA_905233515.1 uncultured Synergistales bacterium | reverse complement strand
ATATCCCAGTGAGGTTTAGGCTCAAAGTCAAATTTTCTAGGTTCGCCCCATGTGCGTACAACGGGATTATCATTCTCATCATTGCCGATCGGAGTCGTTGCGCTTAATTTATTCGGAAGAGTCATTAAATAATTATGTAATTCTGACTCAATTTCTGCGAGTTCAGAGTCAAGCGATTTGATTTTATCGCCCATTGCCTTAATTTCAGATTTTAGAGCGTTAACGTCAATATCAGGATTATTTTTTGCGCTGCCTATTTTACGCGATCCCTCATTGCGTTTTGCTTTCAAGTCCTCAGTTTCTCCGATAATTTTGCGTCGTTTTTCGTCGAGTCCGGTCAAAACGCTTAAATCAAAATCGTGTTTGCGATTCTTTAAGCACTCCCCGTACTCTTTCATGTTTGCTAGAATATATTTAATATCAAGCATTATAAATTTTCCCTTCTTCTATATTATTATTGCGTCTAATATTCTTTAACAAATTAGCCATCTCAATAGCATTTACTGCACAATCTGCGCCCTTATTGCCTGACTTGCTGCCAGCTCGTAATAAAGCCTGATCAAGTGTATCACATGTAAGCACCCCGAAAATAACCGGCACTCTTTGATTAAGTCCTACGCTTGCTAAACCTTTTGAGGACTCAGCAGCTACATAATCAAAATGAGGCGTATCACCGCGAATAACTGCACCCAGTGCGATAATTGCGTCGTATTTTCCTGTTAGTGCTAATTCTTGAGCTATTAACGGCAATTCCCAAGCTCCGGGAACCCAGAAAATTTCTATTGAATTCCCTGATACGTCATGACGCATTAATGCATCTTTTGCACCGTCAATTAAACGTGAAGTAATCAGCTCATTAAAACGAGACGCGACAATCGCAATATTTAGACCAGTGCCGATTAATTTTCCTTCTGTAACCTTCATTAATTAATACCTCCTGAAAAAATATGTCCCATTCGAGACTCTTTTGTGTGTAAATATTTCTCGTTAAATTCATTAGCGGCGATTAAGATCGGGACTCTTTCTGTGATTTCTATTCCGTATTGTTCAAGTCCTGAAATTTTGCCGGGGTTATTTGTCATGAGTCTTATTCGCTTTAAGCCTAAATCCTGCAAAATCTGCGCTCCCGTTCCATATTCGCGCATATCAGGCGGGAATCCAAGAGCGACATTTGCATCAACAGTATCAAGTCCCTCATCCTGCAATTTATAAGCTCGCAATTTATTTAATAAGCCGATCCCCCGGCCTTCCTGACGCATATATAATAAAACGCCGCGTTTTTCATTTGCAATCATTGAGAGTGCTTTGTGAAGCTGCGGACCGCAATCACACCTAAGAGAGCCTAACACATCACCCGTAAAGCATTCGCTGTGAATTCGAGTCAAAACACTTTCAGGCGACAAAATATCTCCCATCGTTAAAGCTAAATGAGTGTGTGAGTCGTCATCTTGAGTGATACTTCTATATGCATGAACGGTAAAGATCCCCCATTCAGTGGGAATATCAACAGATAATTTTTTTTCGACTCGTTTAAAATTTGAGCGTTTTATAATAATTTCGTGTTCGTGATTATGACATTTCAAAAAATTTTCATCTCGCTTTATTATTAGTGTTATATTAGCATAACATATCGAGTTAAAAAAAGTACCAGCGCAAAAACGCCGGGACTTGTTAAAAATTTTCCTTCAATAGATTCGCGAATTTTACAGCAATAAAAAATGTCTATTGCTCATATCTAGGAAATTGTCCGAGTAACTGCGGCACAAAACGCTCAATTATTAAGCACATAACAGCAGCAAATATAAATGATATAACAGCCCCGATAAATGCTTGCGAAAACTCAGGATAACCGGCCATAAAATTTTTTGTAAAAGGCATAGCTACTTCCCATAGAAAATTTTTATGTAATAGGAAAATTCCTAGAGTATGCTGACCGATATAATATGTCATAAAATTTAAGCTGAAAGGGTGCGGGGATTCATGAGCAAAACGAGCTATAATCATAGAAATCAATAAAATTAATATAGTGCCGAATATGCTGTTATAAAAAAAGTAAAAAATATTTCCGTACGTAGCATTTGCCATTATAGAGAGATCTAAACTATCAGCCCGCGCAAATGTCCCGACGTAAAATAAAATTAAGCTCGCTATAAATACCAAAGCAAGTATAAAATTTTCCTGTTGAGCTAAAATCAAAATCGGCAGACGTAAAGCCATTCCAAGCAAAATAAAACCTCCTGCTATAAATGCAACGTCAAAATTCCATAAATAGCCGCCTTCAATAACAGGAATATTTAAGCCGATCGCAAATAATATCAGGGCAAAAACTACGCACCATTTTTCAAAATTTTTTACTCCCATAAAGCCCAGCAAGGAAATTAAAGCCTGAACTATTATTCTTGCAGAAAATAAGCAGCTTAAATACCATAATGACGTAAGACTTCCGATTCTTGTTATTTCAGCATATGAACCGTAAAGCAAGCCGGCTATATTCTTGAACGAAAACGGAGCATAAATCAAGTATTTACTGTCCGCATCAGACTCCGAGAACAACCACTTCGAGTAAAGCCAGTTTCTTCCGTCAAGTACCTGTAACTTTGCATTGTCAAGTGCAAGCTCTGATACTTCATTCTCATACTCAGCTTTGTCATCAAACCAAAAGATATATTTCACAGATGGCTTTGAGAACTCTGTATTTAATTGATCTTGTATGTTCTGTAAGTCCATTCCATTCCATTTCCTTTACAAAATTCTATTTTCAGCAACCAATTTTGATAACACATCGCCTTCTATGCCAATTCGTTCCCAGAAACAGCAATACGAAAGTGCCATAAGGATATATGATGTAGCTGCTATATCCCCCTCCATACTTCGATATCTTCCATGGGTAACATCATTTCTATATTTT
>CAJOEQ010000046.1:1751-10038 GCA_905233515.1 uncultured Synergistales bacterium | reverse complement strand
AGCCCCTATTGTAATATTATGAGACGGCATTTTGCTAATAAGAATAAAATCATCGTCTTCTATAAAAGGTGTATTTTCGCGAATCTTGTCATAAAGAAATTTAACGTCTTTATCTGTGAAATAAGGTGCTAAATGTCCGCCGAGAATATATTTTGTGTCAATAATTAAATGCAAGTTCGTTATTAATCTCGCTAAATATTCAAGGAAAATTTTCCAGCGTTTTGACTCTTTAGGCTTGTTAGCTCGTACACGTTCAAAAAATTTATCAGGATTCTTGCCTTCTCCTATTAGTGCAGTCATTGAGCATACAGTTTCAACGCACCCTCTAAGGCCGCAATAACATAAATCGCCGTCTTCGTCTTTTGCTCGTATATGTTCAAAAGTTGCTGAATGTCTGTGAATACCGTTCATAACTTTGCGATCTCTGATGACTGCTCCGCCTAAATGCACGCTCATTGATAAATAAATTGCGTCTCTTAATTCAGGCGATACCCATAATTCAGACAACGCCGCCCCGTCCGGTTCATGAACGAACATACACGGATAATCAAGCCATTTTGTGAACACTTCAATTTTTAAGCCAGTGCATTTAAGAATTTCGCCGTAAATTACAGTTTGGCCGTCTTCAGATACAAGCCCCTGCAGTGCAAAGCCTATACCTAAAATTTTTTTTGCTGCCTGCTTTAGAGTCAATGAGTCTATAAATTTTTTAACTCGTTCGCTGATATATTTAAAATATGACTCGTCATTCTTGAATTCTATTTTTATGACTTCACGATTAATTTTTTCAGCGTATAAATTTATTGCTATTATTTTCACAGTCTCGCGCAAAATTTCTACACCGATTGCGATTTTATGATCTGAATTAGCAGCCCATATTATAGGCTTTCTTCCTGCTGTTTGAGACTGCTCAGTCTGCAAATTTTCATGAATTATTAATCCTTCTTTATGAAGTTCACGCAAATTATATGCTACAGTAGGGCGGCTTATGTTGAGAGCCGAAGAAATTTCCTGCTGGGAGATTCCTTTATGGCCTTGCTTGTAAATTAATTCGTATATTCTATTTTTATTGTGTTCGCGTATTTGAGCGGGTGTTATGCTCTGTACCATAAAAATTTTCTCCTTTTATGATTGAATCATGATTGAATATTATACATTTTTTGCGTTGACAAATAATAATATTTCGTGTTTAATTATGTCAATCAATTTTACAAAACTATTTTACATAATTACAGAAATCTGCGTAACTGCTTTATTTACACGTGAGCGGCGTTTATTTGCTGTACGTGAAAAAAAGAAATTTTGCGGGCATAAGTTCGTGAGCAAGAAAATTTTTTAGAGTAACGAGACATAAGCGCAAGAAAATTTTTAGTTGCGTATAGTTGTTTATTGTCTTGTTAAATGAATTAGTAAAAAGTTTATTTGCATATAAAAAATTTGTGTCGTGAAATCTGCGGCACTTAGTAATAAATATAAAGGAGGCAATTTTTAAAGTGGGTATTATCGAAAAAATGCGTCTTGACGGCAAAAAAGGTTTTGTTACCGGAGCAGCTCGGGGGATCGGCAAGTGTACTGCTGCTGCATTTGCTGAGGCGGGGGCAGATGTCGCTATAGTCGATATGGATCTCGAGACGGCAGAGTCAACCGCAAAAGAAATCGCAGCTTCAACAGGACGAAAAATTATCGCTCTCAAATGCGACGTAACTGACGAGTCACAAGTTCAATCAATGGTCGACAAGGTTGTTGCTGAGTTAGGCGGGCTTAATTTCTGTCATGCAAACGCCGGAATCTGCATTAACGAGGCAGCTGACAAAATGAGTTATGCCCAGTGGCTGAAAGTAATTAACGTGAATCTCAACAGCGTATTTTTGACTGACACAATAGCGGGCAGATATATGCTTTCACACGGCGGCGGCTCAATAATTAATACTGCTTCAATGAGCGCGCATATTGTCAACGTCCCGCAGCCTCAATGTGCTTATAACGCGTCAAAGGCCGGAGTCATTCAATTAACAAAATCGCTCGCTGTAGAATGGGCAAAACGCGGAGTCCGTGTAAATTCAATCAGTCCCGGCTATATCGGAACAGATTTGACTCTAAGCTCTGAATTTCTCAAGCCTTTAATTGCAAAATGGAACGAATTATCACCGGTCGGCAGGCTCGGAAAACCTGAAGAACTCGAGTCAATTTGCGTTTATTTAGCAGGCGACACAAGCACATTCACAACTGGTGCAGATTTTTCGCTTGACGGTGCATTTACGTGTTTCTAGTTTTAATTTAATCGTGGGAATCATGCTAAGAAATAGCGTGAAAATATAATTTTTTGTAAAGGAGAAATTTTGTAATATGAAAAAATTTTTAACTGCTTTATTATGTGCAATTCTTGTAGCTCTTCCCGTTATGGCTTATGCTGCTGACACGGCGAAAACTGAAGGAATCCAAGCAAGCCCAGAATTTTACGCAAAAGCTGATATGTCAGTACTCAAGGGCAAAAAAATCGGAATCACTATTCAATCACTGCAAAATGCTTACTGGGCTGGAGTTATGACAGCACTCGGAGAAATTCTCAAGGACGCAGGAGCCGAATATACAATCGTTGCATGTAATGACAGCTCGGCGACTCAGATAGGCCAGATTGAAAATTTTGTATCTGCAGGTTGTGATTTAATAATGGTACACCCTTCAGACGCAAATGCCGTTGAAGATGCCTGCGCAGAAGCTAGAAATTTCGGAATTAAAGTAATGTGCTGGGACGATCCCATGAAGAACACCGACGGCAACTGGATATTAAATAATACAAATTTGGGAATCGCTATCGGAGAACTTGCGGGAGATTTCATTAATCAGCACTATTCAGCCGAGAAAAAAGCACAAGTCGCAGTTATCGGCTATCCTCAGACAGTTATATTACTTGAGCGCGAGAATGGAATTAAACAAGGACTCGAGAATAAAGCAGCCGGCAAATATGAAATCGTAGCTTCACAGGCAGCACTTGAGCCAAATTTAGCACAGGACGCAATGGAAATTATTTTACAGGCTCATCCTGATTGCAGAGTCGTAACTGGTATAGGCGCAGGCCCAATGATCGGAGCAGATGAGGCACTTCAAATCGCAACGGGCGGCAAAATTCCCGAAGATATGGGAGTCTTCACAACAGATGTAACTAAGCAGCAATTAGGGCAGCTCGCAGATCCTACTTATCCGGCAAAAGGCATAATCGGCTTTGAAGGTTCAGACGAGGACACCGGCAGATCTTGCGCCGCTATGTTCGCATTAATTCTCAGCAATAAACTTGAGAATAAGAACGTATTTAGAGGCGTTGCTCCTATTACACCGGAGACAGTCGCAAAAATCATGTCAGGAATGAAATAGAATTTTACGCAAATTTTTTCAGGCTTCCCGGTCAAATGGGAGGCCTATTTTATGAATTTCTCAGGAGGTGTAAACTTTGGCAAATAATGATTATGTGCTTGAACTCGAACACATAAGAAAAGAATATCCCGGAGTTATCGCGCTAAAAGATGTTACGCTTCAATTAAGGCGAGGCGAAATTTTAGGACTCATCGGCGAAAACGGCGCAGGAAAATCGACTCTCATAAAATGCTGTTCGGGCGCAGTTATTCCGACTTCAGGCAAAATCAAAATTAACGGTAAAGAGTTCACGCGGATGACTCCCCAATTAGCCGCTGAAAATGGAATCGCAATTATTTATCAGGAATTTAACAACGTCGGGGAATTGTCAGCAGCTGAAAATATGTTCTTAGGCCGGCCAATACTCAAGAAAAACGGCATTGTTATAGACCGCAAAGCTATGGAAGAAGAGGCCGCAAAAGCATTTGAGCAGCTTAATATAAAGATTAACCCGCGCACACTCGTTAAAAATCTCTCAGTCGGTTATCAGCAAATGGTAGAAATCGCAAAGGCAATACAGCAAAATGCTCAAGTTTTGATAATGGACGAACCCAGCGCGCCGCTGACTACAAATGAAGTAGAAAGCATGTTCAAAGTCGTAGAGTTATTAAAATCTCGCGGAGTCTCAATTATATATATTTCTCACAGGTTAGAAGAAATTTTCAGACTCAGTGATAGAATCGAAGTTATTAGAGACGGCGAATATGTTGACACGCTTATAACTGATAAAGACCCGGCGACGATTCCTCATCAGGTTGACGAGCTTATAAAATTAATGGTCGGTCGTGAAATGACTCAGAAATACCCGCCTCGTGAGCCTTGTATACGTGATGAAGTTGTGCTTGAATTAGAACATGTTTACGGGAACGGGGATCAAGATATTTCATTCAAGATTCATGCTGGAGAAGTACTCGGACTCGGTGGACTCGTCGGAGCTGGAAGAACTGAAATCGCACAGGTAATTTTCGGAGCGCGTCCAAAGGAATCCGGCAAAATTATTTTCATGGGTCAAGAGATTAACCCGAAATCACCTAGAGCAGCAATAAATCACGGGATTGCGCTTTTACCTGAAGACAGAAAGAGGCACGGGGCATTATTAACGAACTCAATCAAGAATAATATCGCAATGCCCATCTATGAAAGAATCTCAAAGGGTACTGTCATAAATAAGAAACGTGAACACTCAATCGCTGAAGGTTACCGCGAAGATATACAAATTAAATGTCCTAGCATTCATCAATTAGTAAAGAATCTTTCAGGCGGCAATCAGCAAAAAGTTATCTTAGCAAAATGGCTCGCTGCTCAGTCAAAATTAATAATATTCGACGAACCTACACGGGGAATCGATGTCGGCGCAAAATTTGAGATTTACAAGCTGATTAATGACTTAGTAGAAGACGGAGTCGCAGTTCTCATGATTTCGTCTGAAATGGAAGAGTTAATGGGCATGTCAGATAGAATTATAGTACTCGCTGAAAATAAAATGATGGGCGAACTTCAGAAAAATGAATTTAACGCGGATTTAATAATGTCATATGCTTCGGGCGTTGTTCCTGAAGATAAAAAAGTTAAGGAGGCTTCTTAATCTACCATGAATGAAAATAAATTTTTGTCAGTATTCAAGCAAAATGCAATATGGCTTGTTTTTATAATTGAAGTAGCAATTTTCGCTTATTTTAACCCTAAATTTTTGAGCCTGCCTAATATCGTAAATATTTCGCGTCAAGTTTCTTATTACGGCATTGCTTCAATCGGAATGACATTTGTTATATTAATTGCTGGTATAGATTTGTCAATCGGCTCAATAATTGCGCTCGTTAATGTAGTCTGTGCTTACTTAATGATGAATATGGGCTGGAATATGTGGCTGGCGATTTTAATTTCTATTGCGATGGCTACATTAATCGGCGTTCTTAACGGCTGGATGGTCGCTTCAATAGGAATTCCTGCGATTATAGCTACTTTTGCATCTCAGACGATTTTTAGGGGATGTGCTTATTTGCTTTCGGGCGGTCTTCCTATTCCGGGCGTTGTTCTTGAGAATCCTACATTTGGATTTTTCGCGCGATGGTCATTAAACCGCTGGGAAATTTTCAAGGCAATGGGCGACGTGGGATTAATTCCGATATGCGCTATTATCATGATAATTTGTTTCGCGGTTGGCAGCTTTATATTAAATAAATCATATTTCGGGCGATATTTCTATGCGATCGGCGGCAATGAAGAGGCCTCAGAATTATCAGGAATCAGAGTCAACAAAATGAAGTATTTAATTTATGCTCTGTCAGGATTTTTTGCGGGCTTGGCCGGAATAGTATTATTATCTCGTTCAGGTTCTGCACAGAGTACGGCGGCAATAGGCTTTGAATTTGAAGTAATTACCTGTGTAGTACTCGGCGGCGTATCAGTTGCAGGCGGTATCGGCAAAATGTCCGGAGTAATTGCCGGTGTCTTGATTATCGGCTCACTTAAAAGCGGTATGATTATGATGAACGTCAGCGAATATACACAAATGGTAGTACAGGGCTTAGTCTTGGCCGTTGCTGTTGGTGTAGATTGTTTCTCTAAAAAACGTCAAGCAAGTTAAAAATTTTATGCTCCTGTCATATATAATTTAATAAATTAATTTGATGGGAGCTTTTTATTAGATATGCACGAAGATTTTTATAACGAGATTGACCCGAAAAAGCGTTTTGCTATTCTTGACTCAATGCCTGAGAGCTCAGACTCTCAAATTATGCTGGAAATCTATAACGATAGATTTTCAGATCACGAAGGGAAAGGCCGCAAAAATATTGACTGGTGGCTATGGCGGTGCGTCTGTCTTCAAATTTTATGCAACAGGGGCAAATTATTCAAGAAATCCCGCGATAAAGAAGTACTCTCAATAATTAACGAACTTCACACGGACTGCGAAGAAGAACCCCGCAAACGTTTTCTATACTATGAATACAGAAACACGGCCAAGCGTTATTTATCGACTTGTAAGAGCGCGGATTATGCAAGTTCTTTTCTAGGATTTAAGCGTGCCAGTGAAGAAGAAAAAATTTGGCGGGCTTGTCTTGATATTTGGCAGATGTCGGCAGGTGTAGCGAAATCTTCAGGACTCACGGACAAAATGCAAAACTGGATCGACGCTTTGAGGGACGAATTATTTAATTATGATTCTATTTGCAAAGCTGAATATGAGCGATTGAATCAATAAAAATTTTTAATCAGGAGGCAAATTTTATCATGTCAGAAATGATGACTCAGCAGTTAATGACAGAACCGAAGCATATTACTTTTAGAGAAGTCGAGAAACCGAAGCCCGGCCCCGATCAAGTTCTAGTCAAAATCAAGAAAATCGGTATTTGCGGCTCAGATATTCACGTTTACCACGGGACTCATCCTTATACTTCTTATCCAGTAACGCAGGGTCATGAAGTATCAGGCCAAATTGTAGAACTCGGCGAATATGTGAAAGATTTACACGTCGGACAAAAAATTACGATTGAACCTCAAGTATTTTGCGGGCGGCAAATATAATTTATGCGAACACTTGAAAGTCATGGGATTTCAGACAACAGGAACAGCAAGCGATTATTTTGCAGTTGACGCAAGCAAAGTTACTCCGATTCCTGAAGATATGCCGTATTCACAAGGTGCAATGCTTGAACCTTTAGCAGTTACTGTACACGCCGCGAAAAGATTCCCGGATTTGAAGGGTGCAAAAGCTGTTGTATTAGGCTGCGGGCCCATCGGAATTTTACTCGTTCAATCTTTAAAGGCTCTTGGAGCTGCTCAAGTTTTTGCTACTGATATATCAGATAAAAGGCTCGAACTTGCAAAGAGTCTCGGTGCTGATTTCGTAGTCAACACAAAAAATGCAGATTACGCTACTGAACTTGTAAAAGCATTCGGCCCCGATAAACGAGTGCGCAGGAACTGACATAACAATGAATCAGGCAATCCAGAACGCGCGCAAGGGAAGTACTATAATTCTTATTGCAGTATTCGGCAAAATGGCAAATGTAGATCTTGCTAAATTAAATGATTCAGAACTTGATTTAAATACGTCAATGATGTATAGACATGAAGATTTTGTTGACGCTATTAAATTTGTTAATGAGGGCAAAATTCAGTTAAAGCCCTTACAGAGTGCGAGATTTGCATTTAAAGACTACCAGAAAGCATATGAGTATATTGACGCGAATCGAGAAACTACAATGAAAGTTATTATCGATGTTGACCCGTCGGAGGAGTAAATTATGAAGCTGACTTATAAAGGTTTAGCGAATAAAGACTCATGGGAGAAAGCGGGAATCTCTTTACCGTCATATAATCCTGAAGAGTTAGCAGCAAAGACTCGTAATAATCCCCGCTGGGTTCACTTTGGAATCGGAAATATTTTTAGGATATTTATAGGGGGAATTGCTGACAAGTTAATTAATGCTGGACTCTTAGATCGCGGCATAACTTGTATAGAAACATTTGATTATGACGTTGTAGACAAAATTTATAAGCCGTTCGATAATCTTGCTTTAGCTGTAACTCTTTACGGAGACGGCAAGACAGATAAAAGAGTACTCGGCTCACTCAGTGAGGCAATAAAATCTACTGAACGTTCAAGAATGGCAGAAATTTTTAAATGTCCTGATTTACAGCTTGTTTCTTATACAATCACTGAAAAAGGTTACGCGCTCAGGAATTCAGAAGGCAAATATTTATCTTACGTAGAAAACGACATGAATAACGGGCCGGAAAAAGCAACGGGAGCAATGGCAATTACTACAGCTATGTTATACGAGAGATTCAAGGCCGGAGCAAAACCCCTCGCGCTAGTCTCAATGGATAACGTATCACACAACGGCGAAAAGTTATCACAAAGCGTAAT
>CAJOEQ010000046.1:0-1693 GCA_905233515.1 uncultured Synergistales bacterium | reverse complement strand
GATAGACAAGATAACGCCCCGCCCGTCTGATGATGTAGGCAAAATGTTAAGTGATTTAGGCGTTGAAGATATGCAGACGGTAATAACTTCAAAGAAAACATATATAGCACCGTTCGTGAATGCTGAAGAGCCGCAGTATTTAGTCATTGAAGACAACTTCCCTAATGGCCGCCCCGAATTTGAGAAAACCGACGCAGGCGTTTACATGACAGATCGCAACACAGTTAATTTATCAGAACGCATGAAAGTTACAGCGTGTTTAAATCCTATTCATACGGCATTATGTACTTATGATTGCATGTTAGGTTATAAATTATTTGCTGATGGAATGCACGATAAAGATTTATCAGAATTAGCGCGTCAAGTCGGTTATATAGAGGGATTGCCGGTTGTTGATGATCCTAAAATTTTATCGCCTAAAAAATTTATTGACGAGGTAATTAATATAAGATTTCCAAATCCCTATTTAGGAGACACAAGCGCAAGAATCGCCGTTGATATTTCTCAAATGGTAGGCATAAGATTCGGCGAGACTATAAAAGCTCATATCGCAAAATTCGGCACTGCTGAAAAATTAAATGCTATTCCCCTTGCAATTGCGGGCTGGCTGAGATATTTGCTTGCACTCGACGACAACGGGGCAAAATTTGAGCTTTCACCCGATCCCATGATTCCCGAATTAACGAGTCAATTATCAAGAATTGAACTCGGCAAACCTGAGACTTTCAACGGACAATTAAAGCCTATTTTAAGCAATGTTCATATTTTCGGAGTTAATTTATATGAGGCAGGACTCGGCGGAAAAATTGAGTCTATTTTCCGTGATGAGATTTCAGGAGTCGGAGCAGTAAGAGCAGCACTCAAGAAATATTTAGCGTAATATTTGGCCTGAAGGTCCGTTAAAGGCTTTCAGGCTATTAATTTTTTAATGAAATCTTTTATTTTACGCGGTAAAATTTTCGATAATAATTTTCTGACTTCACGTTTAGCTTTTATTAGCAAACTTTCCTTGTAAACCTCGTGCGAATCTGTACAGAATACCATTTTCCCCGAAAGTTTTGCAATTTCTTGCGCTTGTCCTGTATTACTCTCAATAAAAATATTAGCGTCCTTTATTTTCCTATAGTGTTCGGCCTTAAATTTTCCATGAGAACCGCTCTTGATTCTATCTTCTTTTGTAGCAAGATTCATCATGATTAATTCATCATACATTATATTTTTGCCCTTAAGCCATCGTTCAGTCTCTTTGCGGTATTTCTCAAGGCGTGAAGTGATTATATAGCCAATTTTATACGAAGGCACAACACGGGCGGGAACATTGCGGATAAAATCAATATATTTTGCTCCGTCATCGTTCTGTTCTTCCGTAGGATCAGGACATAAAACGCCGTCAATATCGAAGCAGGCATTAACTATACCGCCATGATGCAGATAATTCCATTCAAACATTCTAGGGAATTCGACAAGATCAAAATATAAATCAACAAATTTTATAGAAGACTTAGCGGCATAAATAGCCATAAAGATAATTTTATCGAAGAAATTACAATTTTTTAATTTTACGCGTGCCATATTTAACGAAGCACCTGAACAAACGCTGTCATCTACTATTAAAATTTTACGTGCCTGCGAAATATCATCAATCCAATTATTACGCTTTCTATTTGTATAATTTATCAAAGATATTTTACTT
>CAJOEQ010000045.1 GCA_905233515.1 uncultured Synergistales bacterium | reverse complement strand
GCCTTTTCGGGGTCGCCAGTTGTCATTAATCCGTAAACAAGTCCGGAAGCAAAAGAATCTCCGCCGCCGACTCTGTCCATAATTTCAAGCCCGTTATACTCTTTTGACATGTAAATTTCGCCATCTGCCCAGCAAATAGCCTTCCAGTCATTAACTGTCGCTGTTCTCACTGTTCTTAAAGTAGTAGCTACTGCCTTAAAATTAGGATATGTCTTTGCAGCCTCACCGATCATTTTTTTATAACCGTCGAGATTTAATTCTTTGAGATTCTCGTCATTGCCCTCAATTTGGAAACCTAAACAAGCCGTAAAATCTTCTTCATTGCCGATCATTACGTCAACATATTTTGCGACTTCTTTATTTACTTCTTGAGCCTTTGCTTGGCCGCCTATTGCGCTCCACATTGAAGGACGATAATTTAAATCATAGGAAATCAGAGTCCCGTATTTTTTCGCGATTTTGCAGGCCTCTATTACTGTCTCGCATGATTGCTCAGATAATGCCGCGTAAATTCCGCCCGTATGAAGCCAGCGGACTCCAAGTTTACCGAAAATTGTTTCAAAGTCTAATTCTTCAGGTGTAGCCTGTGAAATTGCCGTGTTAGCTCTGTCTGAGCAGCCCACTGCACCGCGAATCCCGAATCCTCTTTCAGTGAAATTGATTCCATTGCGGCAGATTCTCCCGATTCCGTCCGTTTTTTTCCAGTAAATTAGGCTCGTATTGACTCCGCCCTGTTCGATAAAATCTTTCATTAATTTGCCGACTTCATTATCAGCAAATGCCGTAATTACTGCCGTGTCCATCCCGAAACATTTATGAAGTCCGCGAATTACGTTATATTCTCCGCCGCCTTCCCATGCTCTGAAGGATCTTGCTGTTCTGATTCGTCCCTCGCCCGGGTCAAGTCTGAGCATTACTTCACCGAGACTCACTGCGTCAAATTTGCATTCACTCTTTGGACGTAAATTTAATTGCATTGTTAATTACCCCCTGATTTCTTTAACGATTCCTGCTGCTTCTTTCACTAATGCGCCGATTTTGTCCCATTCTCCGGCTGTGATTAAATCCTTCTTGACCATCCAGCTCCCGCCGCACGCGATAATTTTCTTATATGCAAGATAATCTCTCACGTTATTAGCATTGAGTCCGCCCGTCGGCATAAACTTCAAATCTACATAAGCAGCTGCAACGGCCTTAATCATATTCAAACCGCCCGCAGGTTCAGCAGGGAAGAATTTTACAACTTTTAAGCCGAGCTCTAAAGCCTGTTCCATTTCGCTGGGTGTCTGAGTTCCCGGAGTTATCGGCATACTCTTATCAAGGCAATACTGCACAATTTTAGGATTGAGTCCCGGTGATACGATAAATTTCGCGCCCGCGTTAATTGCACGGTCGGCCTGATCTTTTGTGAGAACTGTTCCCGCTCCTACTAACATTTCAGGAAATTCACGAGTCATTATCTTAATTGACTCTTCTGCTGCTGCTGTCCTGAATGTTACTTCAGCACATGGGAGGCCGTTTTCATATAATGCCTTTGCTAACGGTGCTGCGTCCTTAGGGTCGTCAAGTACTACTACAGGAATGATTCCGATTTTTGAAAACTGTTCGAATATCATTATAATATCAGCTCCTTTATTTGATTAAGTATATTATATATTGAATCTCTGAGATTATATTAATTCTTGCTGACATAAAACAAGGCTATAAACGCGCAAAATTTTCTGTAATATTTCACGCAAATTTTATAAAGCAAAAATATATCTGTGCTAATATTATTAAACGTGTAAAAATTTTATATTATTTTAAGGAGGTGTTACACGTGAACAATATGAAAAAATTTTTCAGGGCATTTTTTGCTGTAATATTTGACGCTATAAAACAGGACTGGAAGGGAGTAATTGTAATAGTTTTCGCGAGTCTCCTTCAGGCATTTGCTGTAAATTATTTCACTCTGCATTATAAATTTCCTGATTTAGGCGTGTCAGGTATAGCAGTACTTACTAATTACATGTTTGGAATTTCGCCGAACTGGGTAATCTTAATCGGAAATATTTTACTTGTTGCATGGGCTTGGCGTGATTTAACAGTGAGATTTCTTGCGCTGACTCTGACTGCGATATTTACATTTTCGACGGGGTTGCAGATATTCGCAAATTTCCCTTTGCCCTTACCTGATGATAAATTTATGGCCACTGTTATAACCGGCTTAATAAAGGGTTTTGCTGGCGGCTTGATGTTCAAAGTTGGAGGCTCAGGCGGTGGAACTGACATTATAGGAGTCGCACTAAGAAAACGCTACGGAATAGAAATAGGCCGGTTCTCGATATTTATAAATCTAATAATAATTTCGCTGTCAATAGGCGTTATAGGTCTTGAATCAGCAGTTTACGGCATTGTCGGGCTTTACGTGAACGGCGTAACAGTTGATAATATTACTCACAGTTTTGATAAACGCAAGCAGGCATTCATAATAACAAATATTCCCGACGAAGTAAGCAAATTCATAAATAATTTAGGAAAAGGAGTTACAAGACTTGAAGGAAAAGGCGCATATACAGGTCAGCCCAGACCAGTTTTAATCACACTTTTAGAGCCTAGACATGTAATAATGCTCAAGCGTTTTTTACGTGAACACGACGATAAAGCATTTGTATCAATTTGTGACGCGTCAGAAGTCTTAGGGCGGGGCTTTAAGAGTTGGAGATCATTATAAAAGGGGGCTAATAGACAAATTTATTAATTATTTATGAGCAGCCTTAACAAGTATAAATATATTATCTAAAGGAGTGAAATAATAATCTGCTGTAAAAGTTAAGGCGGCTAAATATATTTCACAGCAGTATTTATAAATTATGAGTGATTTCAGTATAGGCAGCCTTCTTGACGACAACAAGAGGGCATCTTTACAAAATTTTTCGGAAAATTTACCGTCATCGGCGTTGAAATTGCCCACTGAGGCAGCACCACGCTCAAAAAAAGATATAGTTTCAAGAGTTGCATATTTACTCGGTATTGATGATAGATATTTCGGACTTGGCCAGCTTGATAACATGAATCCGCAATTTTATCGCAGCGTCTATGAAGAAATGAATCAAGATAAAGAAGCTCGTATAGTTAGGCATTTATGCAGACTCAGAACAAAACTACAAAGAAATTTCCGCGACATTTACACCGAAATGAATTCAGATTTAAAGAATATCGACTCAATTCCTGATTTAGTCCCTCAAGATTCTTTGCAGGCTCTTGAACAGGACGGAATCCCTTTTGTCAGGGCAAAACGAAAACTTGAAGATTATATTGTCGATGTCCATAATTATTTAATTCCGCACGTCCCTAACTGTCAAAAATTTCTCCCCGAATGGATCAAATGGGGCTATATTCGCAATATGTTCTTTATTCCCAAAGGCAACACAGTAGACGGCAATAAAGAGGCTGCGAGATCTTATAATGAATACAGAGATTTATACCCCTATCAAGCGTTTATAAACTGGTACCCATCGGACGGCGACGGCAATATTTTAAGAGATGACGCGAAATTTTTGCCGATTTTGTACGAACGCAATCGAGACAGATTTTATGACATGAGCAAAGTTACAGACGCAGGAGATGCGGCACTGACTGATCCTGAAACATTCTTTAAACAATCAGAAAGAGTCATTATTGCTATAGACTGCGAAAACGCTGACCCCTGCAAAGTTATAGGCATTATTAAGGATCTCGACTCAAGGGGATTAACAAGCAAAATAGCAAAAATTTTATTAGTTGATGATGAGCATACTTCTTCACAGTGGCGAGCATTAAGACGTAACGAAAATTTACCGCTTGAATATTATTTGACTGATAGAGTCAAAGATGAGAAATCAGCCGTAGATGTTGCTTTGACTATAAAATTTTATAGAGAAGTCGCACAAAACAAAGCAGAAGGCCGCCCAATTGACTCAGCTGTAATAATTTCTAGTGATTGCGATTTCTGGCCGCTGATTGAATTAACGCCCGAATTAAAATTTTTAATCATGCTCGAATATGATAACTGCGGACAGGCTTATTATCAACGATTGCAAAATAATGATATACCATTTTTCTATATAGATGAGTATTTCATGTCAGGAAATGTCGAACTCAAAACAGAAGCAGTCTTACAAGAAGTTATACACGAAATTGAAGAAAATTATTTAAGCAAGTTAAATTTACTCTCTGTGATTAATAGGGCATTGTCAAAACTTGATTTAAAGATGACTGAGCAAGAAATTAATCAATTTTTAGAGAAATATATAACTATTATGACTGTAGGATTTGCGAAAAATGGCAGCGCGATACTTCAGAATAAGCCGACTTTAAAAGATTAAAAATTTTTCAGGGGAGAGTCGTTATTTCTCCCCTTTTTATATTTATATATTATTAAGCCAATCCCTAAATTTCATAGTTGATTTATAATTTATTATCGAGTCTAATTTATCAGAGTTAAAAACTGTATCGCCCGACTCAATTTTTGCTGCAATTTCAGGATACGGGACAAATTCAACTTTTACGCCGTATTTTGCCGCGATTAATTTTGCAATTTCAAGTAAACTATAATTTTCGCCGCCTATGTTAAAAATTTCGTTCGCACATTTTTGACTCTCTGCACCTTCTATCATTGAGCAGCAAATATCTTGTATATAAGTAAGAGTCCTTCTCACTGAACCGTCCCCGTATAAAATAATATTTTCTCCTGAACGCGCCCGATTCAGCATAAAGTCAATAGTTCCATATGAAGACGCGCCCGGAATAAAACTCCCATAAGGCAGGCAAATTCTGAAAATTGTATAATTCACTCCGAAAACGCGATTATAAATATTTAAATATTTCTCACAAGCAAATTTATTCACGGCATAAACACTTTTTAATTCGCCCGTATCGCTTTCAAGAGCATTATTATTATTGCTATAAATTAATCTAGTCGACGGGAATATAATTCTAGCGTTTGATTTCTGCGCTCTGTATTCATTTAAAATATTCAATAAAATTTTTTCGTTTATGTCAAGAAATTCGCACGGATTCTCAAAGCTCGTCCCGGTTTTACCCGAAAATAAAAATATCGCGTCAACTTTCATATTTATAGCTTTTATACTTGATAAAGAGTCAAATAAATTTACAGGTTTATAATTTGCGAGTCCGTCCGCGTGCTTTTCTCTATGACCATAAAGATATAAATTTTTGTCGCGCAAAAAATATATTAAATTTCTTGCGAGATAACTATTTGCGCCGATTATCGTAATTTCTTGCATATTAATCAGCGGCCTTCTTTCTGAACTCGTTAATTAATTCAGCTTGACGGGTAATTGCTAAATAATTTGCTTGACGTTCTGACTCGTTATTAATGCAAGTGATAAAATTTTCGATTGATTTCTTGAAAGTATCATCAGCAGGAAGTTTAATTATTTCATTGTTTATTATTACTTCAGGGATAAAGCCCGCCGGAGCCGTTATAATTCTTCCAGTCCTTAGAGTGCCTTTGCTGCCCCATATTTCAAGCTCGCATTTGTAGTCATTATCCATCCCGAAAGCTATTTGAACGACTGAGCCGCTATTATTGCCCATTGCTCCCGATCCGTAAATATCAACGTCAAAATCATCAAGATAATTCATTTCAGCATATAAAATTTTTGCGTTATCTCCTAGAATATCAGCAGCAAATTTTATTGTGTAGCCTCCTACGTCATTAAGCGCGCCGCCTCCGAGAGTTTTATTATATCTGAAGTCATCAGGATTTCTGCGGGGGAATCCGAATTTAATAACGCATAATCTTATATCGCCGATTTTGCCGGAATTAATAATCTCACGTATTATATTCAGCTGCTCATGATAAATAAACATATAATTTTCGTGAAGAGCCAAATTTTTAGAACTGGCAATATTTACAAGAGAATTTATTTCAGTCAAAGAAATTGCTGCGGGCTTCTCAAGTAAAACATGCTTATTTGATTCAAGAGCAATTTTTGCCCACTTATAATGCAATGCGGGCGGCAATGGTATATAAAGCGCGTCAATCTCGTCGGAGCGTGTTATTTCTTCATAGGAGTTAAAAATTTTCCCACCGAATGAGTCTACAAAATTTTTTGCTTTTCCGCGATTTCGAGCTAACATTTTTTCTTGAATCTCAATAGATGGCAAATCATTCCCGTAACGTTCACTAATAGAATTTACAGCGAGTCCAACATATTCAGCCCCGTTAATTTGCTTTAATGCAGGCATGAATCTTCTAAAAGCTATTTCTGACGGACATATAACGCCAAATTTTATTGTTTTCATGTTTATATTATAAAGCTCCCTTCTATTAAATAAATATATCTATAAATCAATGAGTGATAAAAGATTCCTAAGCTGTATATTTAGGCAGTTATTCATTTGGATTAAATAATTAAGCGTTCCAAAGCTCACCCATAAATAACCGTCGGGAATATTATTTAACTCGTCCTGCTTAATCGTGATAATTACATTTCTGTTCTGTTCGTGATAGAATCTGCCGCCCTCTTCAGATAAAAGCACGTCGATATTGACTCCCTCGCCGGTTCTCAAATGATTTCGCAGGCATTTATCGACAATATTATTTAACGCGTCCGAGTGAGTCGGCTCCCATTGTACTGAAGGTGCAAGCTCAATTTTGTCAAACGTTCCTATTTCGGGTTTAATTTGTACCAGAAATTTTTTTATTCCATCAAAATTTTTAGCGATTAATCCAAAAGTCGCCGTCCCTGATGCTTTGAATAACGGTTGAATCCAGTGCTGAACTTCTCGACCGGAAATTTCTATATCATAGTAATGAACAGAAAAATTTGCGGGTTTCTTACAGTATATGCCGTACTCATCCATTTTCCAATCTGTTAATTGATTCAAAGGCACGCGAGAAAGAATTACATCACGGAACATTTTATAATTATTTAGCTGTTGGAAAATT
>CAJOEQ010000044.1 GCA_905233515.1 uncultured Synergistales bacterium | reverse complement strand
TAATTGAGAGAGTCTACAGAATGCCGTCAATTTTTCCGACGGTTGAGTCAAAAAATGTAGTGATTTGCGTTACAGGACTCGGCAGCAAGAAAAATTTTTCTGTATTGATGGCTGATTGTATACCAAATTTGCACTTGCTTGATACTGGTCAATGCTTCCCGCTATATTGGTACGACGAGCCGGACTCGCAAAAATTATTATTTGACGACTCCCCCGAATACAAGAGGCGCGATGCAATTTCCGATAAAGCCCAGTCAATTTTTAGGACTCACTATCACGATAACGGCCTAACAAAAGAAGACATATTTTATTATATTTATGGAGTCTTGAGTTCCCCCGAATATAGCGAAAGATTCGGAGTTGACGTATTCAAGAATTTAGCACGGGTGCCGCTCGCAAAAAATTTCTGGGAATTCTCTGAAGCAGGGCGAAAACTAGGAAATTTACACGTGAACTATGAAAGCATAGAAGTAAATCAAGATTTATCGGGCAAAAATTTACGGGTCGACAAAATGAGAATCCTCACGCATGAGGGGCAGAAAATAATTCGTTACAATGACGAGATCACAATAAAAAATATTCCCGCCGAGTCATGGGATTATATAGTGAACGGTAAGAGCGCGCTAGAATGGATTGTAGAACGCTATCAGGACTCGACGGATAAGGACAGCGGCCTGAGAAATGACTGCAACGCGTGGGCAAGTGAACATAATGACCCGAGATATATAATTGATTTAATAGCCCGGGTCGTGAAAGTAAGCACAGAGAGTGTGAGAATAATAAAAAATTTGCCTGAACTCGGAATTAGTGAATAAATACGGCGCGTGCGACTTGTTTACGCATTGAGACGGGTATATTATCATCTTCGAGCAAGGATTCAAGTGGCATTTTGCGGGCATTTTTTCGAGTAGCAGCTTTGCAGTATACGAACGTGCTGACAGGTTCATTAAATGAGGCGGTGAAGTCCTTGCAAGAGATTTGATATTTTGAGACGACGCACAAATATTTATCTTCGCTGAAGTGTTTAAATTTTCTGCGAGCCGAGCGTAAAAATTTGCTGCAAATTTGTCTGACTCTTTCTCTAGTGATGCTGTAAAAGTTGCCGATTTCCTGAAGAGTTTTGCCGCTGAGTCTAAGAAGAAGGATATTGCGGCTCCGAGAGTCTTTGATTGATTTAGCGTAATCGATGATGGAGGGGATACGGGGTTCGGCGTTGATTACGTGCTTTAAAATTTCGGCCATTCTGTTAGAGACGGTTAATTTGTTATTATTTATGTATTGCATTGTTATAATCTCCTTTACTGAATAAAAATTTTCCAATTGACAAGGAAATTATACGAAAGCGGGCTAAAAATTTAGTCGTCTGAGAAGAGACAAATATAAATTTAAGAAATTATGCAGGGGAGTCCGTATTTTTCGAGTTCAATATCAAGATCGATCATGTCATAAATTTCGCGCTCAATGAAGTAGGAGAAAATAATATCAATTTTGTCAGAAGGTGAAAGCGCGTAACCAGCTCTAGAGAGTAAATCTTTAGTTTCAATGAGATTTAATTTAGCACCTACACAGAGGCACAAGGCAGTAATTTTTTTAGGTTGATAGTTAGAATCATTCTTAATTTTAGAAAAAATTTTCCTGTCAACAATAGCGCGGTGATAGACTTCAGAGTTAGACATATTTTTTTCTTGAATTAATTTCATGAGTCGCTGTGAGAAAGTTTCTTGAATTTCTTGCATTCTCTCAATAAGATTAGTATATTCTGAGTGTGATTCTTGAGTAACAGGGCGCGGCGGTTTGTGATAATTTCTTGAATGCTCTCTAAAAATATAACCGTCTTGATATTCTTCGTTAAATTTATTATTGACGTAAAGATTATCGATATAAGATTCTAAATCGGGATAAATTTTTTGACTTAACTGAGTAATTTTTTCGTTGAAGACGACTATATAAATCAGCATGTCATTATTTAATAAAAACGCGTTAATCTCATCTAAAGCAATTCTTAAGCCCTCTTCTTTAGGATAGCCGAAACTCCCAGTAGAAATTAACGGGAATGATATAGATTCTATATTATATTTTTTTGCTAGGAGTAAACTTTTTTGATAACAAGAGCGCAATTTTTCCTCTTCTCCGTCATCGCCTCCCCTGTAAAGCGGACTGACAGCGTGAATGATATATTTTGCTGATAAATTAAAACCTGGCGTAATAAATACTTCACCTTCAGGGACGAATCCGATATATTTTTCTCTGTAATTGAGCAAGTCATCATAACCGGCGGCCTTATATACAGCTATATCACAGCCCGGCCCGACTATAGGGTTATGATTAGCAGTGTTTACGATTGCTTGAGTTTTCATTTTAGTTATATCGTTGCGAACTATTTTTAATGGCATAATGAAATCCCCCGGTAAAATAATATTACAGAATAATAAACTATGATTCGCAAAAAATGCAAGTATTCACGAGTATATGACACAAAAAAAAATCTGCAAGGCTTTTGACGGCCTCACAGAATTATATTATTAATTTCTAGAAAACTGCGTAATCGCTATCTTTTAAGTCAGCGATAAACATATGCCCCGGCGCGTGAGTTATAGCAAAATCGGGTTTAGCTGCCATGATAACAGCTTGAGGAGTAACGCCGCATGCCCAGAATACAGGAATTTCACCCGGTTTGATTTCTACAGCGTCACCAAAATCGGGCTTATCAATATTTTTGATTCCTATTCCGGCGGGGTCTCCGATATGAACGGGCGCACCGTGAACGGCTGGGAATCTTCCTGTGCATAAGACAGCCTTTGGAACTAAATCCGCAGGAATCGGCCTCATTGATACGACCATAGGGCCGCTCAAACGTCCAGCAGGTTTACACTGAATATTAGTTACATACATGGGAACATTGCAGCCGCATTCAATATGACGTACAGGGACATGAGATTGCAGCATAGCACCCTCAAACGAGAACGAACAGCCAATCAAGAAAGCTACTAAATCATCACGCCAATATTTAGTAACGTCTGTAACCTCGTCAACAAGTTCGCCATTCTCCCAGACTCTATAACGCGGTATATCTTTTGTAATATCAGCTCCGGGGGCTATTAATTTCGGCTCAGTTTTTCCGACTTCTGTAACGTCAAGAATCGGGCAGGGTTTAGGATTCCTTTGTGCGAAAACAAGAAAATCATACGCTAAATCTTTTGACAAGACAGCTAAATTTGCCTGCACATAACCTTCACACATTCCGGAAGTCGGGCGATCCCATTCTCCGGCGCGAATCATTTTGCGGACATCCTGCGGACTGTAATTTGCATAATCGCTCGGTTTTGTCATTGTAACGTCATCTCCTTATTAAAATAAATCTCTCAGCGGCACAATTTCGATTCCGGCCTCAATTAAGCGTTTTCTCAAAGTTTGCGCCATTTGTACAGCAGAGGGCGAGTCACCGTGTAGACAAATTGAATGAGGCTTTAAATTTACGATTGTCCCGTCAATTGCCTCAACGACTCCCTCTTTTACCATTTTGATAACTCGTTTTGCGGCGATTTCTACGTCTTTAACAAAAGCACCTTCCATTTTCCGCGGAACGAGTGAACCGTCATTCATATAACCTCGATCGGCAAATGCTTCAGCAGCGTAGGGGATTCCGACTTTCTCGGCGGCCTCGTCAAATTTTGATCCTGCTAATCCCATTAAAATCAAATTCCCGCCTGCGTCCTTTACTGCTTGAGCGATTGCAATAGCTTCTTCCATTTTTTTTGCGGCACTGTTATACATTGCTCCATGAGGTTTAACGTGTTGTAATTTGATTCCTGATGATTCACAAAATGCCCGTAAAGCTCCTATTTGATAAAGAGTATCAGCGTAAAGCTCATCGGGTGAACAGGTCATATTACGCCGCCCGAAACCTTTTATATCAGGATAAGCAGGGTGCGCACCTACAGCGACTCCGGCTTTTACTGCTTCTGATACAGTTTTTTGCATTACGAGGGGATCTCCGGCGTGAAATCCGCAAGCTACATTTGCAGATGATACGAACGTCAACACGTCTGAATCTTGTCCCATTTTCCAAGCTCCGAAACTTTCACCGAGATCGCTATTTAGATCAACTTTATAACTCATTTGAATAAATTACCCCCTTTTTTATAATTTCTCCCAAGTAACAAAAAACTTTTCACCGTTGATAATTATATTCATTGCTCCGCTTTGAGCCGGTGCGTTTTGTGTTGTTTGAGGAGTCGGAGTCTGCGGAGAATTCACGGCCTCTGTTACTTGAGAGCGTAAAGAATCTAATAATTTTGCTTCAGATTTTGAGATTTCTATACCCTGTTTTTGCGTTATCTGTGAGAATTTAACAGGAGATCCGGGCAAAAATTGACTCAATCTCGCAACGTCAAGAGCATGAACGACTCCGATTTTGACATAACCGCCGGTAGTTTGACGATCTGCCATCATGACAATCGGGAGTCCCTGCCCGGGAATCTGTACAGCTCCCATCGGTATAGCGTCAGAGACTATATCAGGACTCTTTACGTGTTCGATTATTGCGCTGCCTTCCATTCTTGAGCCCATTCTGTCAGAAGACGACGAAATTTTATACTCAGCTGACAAGAAAGTTTTTACTCCTTCAGGCTTTATATAATCATCTTGAGGCCCTAGCACAGTTCTTAAAGGTTTATCGACTGAATAATCAGGCCGTAAATTTTCAGGACATGACAAGCCGACTTTAAATTTTCCGGCTGAACCTGTTAAAAGCTCATCACCTTTTGCGAGTTTACGACCTTCAAGACCTCCGATTTTTGCCTTCATGTAAGTACTGCGACTTCCCATAACTAAAGGGACATCAATTCCGCCGCTCACACAAAGATAAGCCCTGAATCCCTTCCCGCAAATTCCGCCGAATGTCAAAATATCGCCGTCCTTCACGGGTAAGACCTGCCAATTTGAGACGGGATTATTATTTAATTTAGGCTGTAAATCCCCGCCAGTTATAGCGATTGCCCCTTCTCCGTCCTTAAATAAAACACTTGCGCCCATCATAGTCATTTCAAGAGCAGCTGCGTTATCAGGATTTCCGAGTAAAATATTACCGCGTATTAATGCGGGTGCGTCCATTGCTCCGCTTACTGGCATTCCTATAGCTTGATAGCCCCATCGGCCTAAATCCTGCACAGTCGTTAAAGCTCCGGGAGATTGTATTATTAATTTCATGATTTAATTAATCCCCCTTTGCTTGTATTCGATTTTGTAGACTCCTGATTTTGCCTGCTTAGAAATTTCTTCATAGCGAGTCATGTCAACAGGATAAAATTTAACCCACATTCCGGCTTGAATGGCTACGGCGGGATCTCTATACGGGTCATATAATTCATAGGGGACTCGCCCTATAATTCGCCAGCCCCCGGGACTCGCGATTGAATATGCGCCTGCTTGAGCTCCTCCGATTGCTACACTATTTGCGGGTATGAATTCGCGGGGATTCTTGAGTCTCGGAGTCTCTAGTGTTGAGTCCATGCCTCCTAAATACGGGAATCCCGGCGTGAAACCGTTCATAAAGCAATACAAGGGCGACTCACAATAACGCTTTATAACTTCTTCGGGTGAAAGTTTTGTGTGTTCTGCAACGTCTTGCAAGTCCGGGCCGAACTCACCGCCGAAAAATACAGGTACATGAATTTCAGTAGAGCCAGCTTCAGCAATATTATAATTAGAAAGCTCCTTCAATGCCCTGTTTAGTCTCTCATAAAGCGAGTCAATATCTACCGTCAACGGATCAAAATATATAGAAAGCGATCTATAAGTCGGCACTAACTCGCGCAAACCTGTAAAATTTTCTTCCGTGAGAATTTGCTTTAACGCCTGAACATAGCCGTTTATTTGCATGTCAATTTTTTCGCCGAAATCGACAAATATACAAGTTTCTCCCGCCGGAAGTATTTTAGCTGATATATTATTCATGGCTTAACTAAAAATTTTCATGATGTTAGGCAGTGCCTGAATACCCATCCAGAAAGTAAACACTACAACAGCCCAGCCCAAAGCAGTTAATATAACAGGATGTTTATAATTTTCGCCGATAACATTTTTCTTGTAAGCTCCGAGCAAAATACAACCCAGTGCAAGCGGCAATATAAGCCCGTTAATCGAACCTGCCGCAATGAGTAATGCTACAGGATTCGCGACAAAAATATTTATTGCTGTTGAAGCACAAATAAAGCCAATCATCCACCAGCGATAATTCCTGTCTATACCGCCAAATAAAGATCTCAAGAATGACACTGAAGTATATGACGCTCCTATAACTGAAGTAACGCCCGCCGCCCATAAAATGACTCCGAACATTTTATAACCGATTTCACCTGCTCCACGTCTGAAAGCGTCCGCCGCCGGGTTGCCTTTATCGAGAATTACAGCCGCCTCACCTGCTGCAACATATACAACTCCTAATACGGCCAAGAATAATAATACACGCATAACCGATGTAACTATGATTCCATTTATAGCCCCTTTTGTTGCGTCCTTAGGATCTCTTACTCCAGCATCAATTTAACGATGAGCTCCCGAAAATGAAATATAACCGCCTACAGTCCCGCCTATGAGCGTTAAAATCACTGTCCAGTTTATTTCACTCGGAATTACAGCCTCTTTTGCTGCTAAAGCTACAGGAGGTGAAGACTGAACAGCCACGTACAACATAAGCGCAATCATTAAAACGCCTAATAACTGCGTAAAATAGTCCATCGCCTTCCCTAAATCTTTATTCAAGAAAATAAAAATTGCTATTGCGGCACTGATTGCAGCTCCGTAACTGTTAGGAATTCCGAAAACTGTATTAAGTCCTAACGCAGCACCTCCGACATTTCCAACGTTAAAAGCTAATCCCCCTAAAGCTACGGCAAATGCTAGGAAATACCCAAGTCCGGGAATAACTTTATTTGCTACG
>CAJOEQ010000043.1 GCA_905233515.1 uncultured Synergistales bacterium | reverse complement strand
TAACAATACATTTGATTGCCCAATCCGCCGATCATTTTAACAATAAGCATAAATTTTGACCTCCTGAAAAAATTTTCTTAATTCTACCAGCTTTTATAAATTCCTGCGTCCCTTTTCGCTTGAGCCTTCTTTGAAATATGAGTTCCCAACACGATATTATTAAATCCTTTGCGATTTAGTAACGCTTTTATTCTATTTATGAACGGGCAGGGCTGTCTATGTGAATTCTCAGAACATATGCAAGTCGCTAAATGTATAATTACGTCATCTTTGTTTATGCCTGCTTTCTTGAGTCTCATTCCTAAATTTTCAAGTTTAGGAGTCAGCAAATTCCCGCAGCACCCTCCGCAAGTTATGCTCATACAGCGAGTTTCTTGTGAATAGCCTTCAAATTTATTAATTCTCTCGTAAAAGTCATTCATGCAAAGAAAGCCCGAACATCTTTTTATTACGTCTTCACACTGAATAATTACAATTAACATTTTTACACGCCCTCAAAATTTTATAATTTAAAGAAGTATAGCAAATTATTAATAAAATATTCGCGTTTTAAGCTATAATTTATGAATCATAAAATTTTTCTCTAAATTTTATCAGGGAGGTAAATTTTTTAAATGTGGCTATTTTTAGTATTTATAACTCTAGTATTTGGAGTCTTGGCCGGGTTTTATGCTTGGTCAGTGTATCAAAAACTTTCAGAGAGTCCCGTCGATCATCCCAGAGTCGCCGAACTTTCTGACATTATTCACAAAGGCGCGATGGCATTTCTCAAGAAAGAATATACTTGGCTAGCTCCTTTTGTAGGTGTAGTAGCGATTTTGTTAGTTTCTGCACTTGGACTCGGGGCGGCGTTTGCATTTGTTCTCGGAGCTTTGTGCAGTGCTACAGCCGGTTATATCGGGATGTACGTAGCGACTCAGGCAAATGGACGGACAAGTTACGCGGCTTTAGCTGGAATGCCTCAAGAATCAGAGACTCCCGCAAAGAAATCTACAAAAAAAGCCGTCGAACTCGATAAAGACTCAGAAACAACAGAAATAATAACAGCTCCTGAACCTGAAGAGAGTCAAGTAAATTCAAAAGCGGCTGGGAGTGCTTTAGAAGTTGCTTTCTCGGGCGGCAGTATTGTCGGCATGGTAGTTGTAGGACTCGGACTCATAGGCTTGGCAATTGCTTATTTATTCTTGAATGATGTAACAGCTTTAACAGCTTTCGGAATGGGTGCAAGCTCAATAGCATTATTTGCACGTGTAGGCGGCGGAATTTACACAAAGGCTGCTGACGTGGGAGCTGACTTAGTCGGAAAAGTTGAAGCAGGAATCCCCGAAGATGATCAGAGAAATCCGGCTGTTATAGCTGATAACGTGGGCGATAACGTGGGCGATGTTGCAGGAATGGGAGCAGATTTATTTGAGTCTTATGTAAATTCAATTCTCGCAGCAATGGCCATCGGTGCAGTATATTCATTCACACAGGGCGGGGAAGCTCTAGGCTTATGGGGAATCGGTTACCCGTTATTCTTGGCAGCATGGGGCGTACTCTCTTCAATAGTCGGCTGTATGATGATTTCTCGCAAAGTTCCATTTTCTGACGTTGTAATATCATTCGTGCGTAAATTGCCCGGCATGGATGGAGTCATTCAGAGAATCGACGACGGCGACGCGGCATTTGCTCTCAGGACTGGGACATTTGTAGCAGGCGGCTTAATGATTGCAGGCACGTTTATATTGAGCATTCTATTTTTCTTTGCGAATTCATTTAATGTATTTCTTTCTGTTACATCGGGAGTCCTTGCTGGTATCTTAATCGGAATAGTAACAGAGATTTATACTTCAGGCGATTATAAATTTGTGCGCAGTGTAGCAGAGTCTTCTAATACAGGAACAGCAACCGTAATTTTATCAGGGCTTTCACTCGGTATGATGTCGGTGGGAATTCCTGTTTTATTAATCTGCCTTGCTACGTTGATAAGCTATTATCTTGCTGGAATGTTCGGCGTGGCTGTCTCTGCAGTTGGTATGCTTTCAATTACGGGAATTTCTTTAAGCGTTGATGCATACGGCCCAATCGCTGACAATGCGGGCGGAATTGCTCAAATGAGTAAACTTCCTGAAGGTGTTCGCAAAATCACGGATCATCTTGACGCAATCGGAAACACGACGGCGGCAATGGGTAAAGGACTCGCTATCGGTTCAGCAGCTTTAACGGCTCTTGCTTTATTCGTGGCATATTCACAGGCGGCACATATTGAAAAAATTGACGTAATGAATCCTTATGTAATAGTCGGAATGTTAATCGGCGGAATGCTGCCATTTGTATTTTGCTCGCTTTCGATTGATGCAGTAAGCAGAGCAGCAGGCTCAATGATTGAAGAAGTCCGCAGACAATTCCACGAGATAGCCGGCATTATGGAAGGTACAGCCCAGCCCGAATATGAAAAATGTGTATCAATTTCGACTCATGCGGCATTGACTCAAATGATTGTTCCCGGAGTCATGGCTATATTAGTGCCTGTTTTAGTAGGCTTTATACTCGGTAAAGAGGCTTTAGGCGGCTTGCTTGCAGGCTCAATAGTAACAGGCGTAATGATGGCTTTATTTATGGCAAATTCCGGCGGAGCATGGGACAACGCGAAAAAATATATTGAAGATGGACATTTTAACGGCAGAGGCTCACAAAATCACGCTGCGGCAGTTGTCGGTGATACAGTAGGAGATCCCTTCAAAGATACAGCGGGCCCGGCACTCAATATTTTAATTAAGCTAATGACTGTTGTAGCTCTTGTTCTTGCACCGTTATTCAAGATTTAAGATTTAATTTATTCTGGGATTGGTAAATTTTGCGGGAGTTATAAGCTGCTCCCGCTTTTTTTGTGAGTTATTTTGCGTTACGTACTGACTCGTTGCGTTCTTTGAGTGCTCGTTCTGCGAGTGTACAGGCTCTTAATATAGCGTCTAAGTCCTTACCTTCTGAAATTTTCACGAGATTATTAATTGCGTCGTCTAAATCGCGTTCTATTCTGCTTGTTGCCGGAGTCGGGTCTGAATATCTAATTAATTCCGAAAGATTCACGATTGCTGAAACACTTTCAGCCGGAGTCCCTGTAGATTTCAAATCTTCTGCAATATAAGCTACTTTATTTGCCATTGATGAGAGATTTGCCCGTCCTTCTTTCTGTTCGCGCCGGTCTGCTCCTGTCATTCTAAGTACAGCCATGTTAATTAACATCATAGGCACAAGAAAGACTACAAGCCCGCCGATATGAATCAACATATATTTTATAACCGTGAAATTTGAAAGCGCATTCCAAACTGAGACGACTATAACGAACAGGAAATAAAGCCCGCATAACAGCACTTGACTAAAACCGGCGGGAACTTTACGGCCAGAATCCCCGCGCATGGCAATCCCCGAAAACATGAGAGTCTCAAGAACTAGCGCAAAAATTAGGAATCCTACAGAAATCCAGAAAGTTACGCCCCTTTGTTCGGGAGTCGTCAAGAAATAAACGAATACCGCCGCAGCAAGCCCGATTAAAAGCATAATCAAGAAAATATTAAAAACTTGCCTGATCTTGTTAAAAAATTTGCCCATAATAAATAAATCACCTTTCTTGAAAAATTTTATATTTTATTGCCGCATTGAGGACAGAATTTTGCACCCGGTATTAAATCCGCCCCGCACTGTGAGCAAACCGGCTTTTTCCCGCAGAAAGGACAAAACACAGCACCAGGCACTAAAGGTTTCCCGCAATGAGGACAATTATTATTATTTTGCGTGGGAGTCGGATTTGTTACAGGATTTACATTTTGCGGCGGTGTTGTCTGCTGAGGATTTATATATTGATTCATTTGTGCTGCCATTTGTCCTAAAGCTCCGCCCATTCCGAGACCTGCTCCGAGTCCTGCTCCTGCTCCGATAAGTGATGAGCCGCCTTCATTTTTTGCCGCTGATTCTAACACGTCAAACGAGCGTTTTTGCTGATAGTTATAGCCCATTAAATTCATAGTTGCGCGTTCACTCATAGCAGCTTTTAATTTCTTGATTCCCTCGTCATCGTCAATTACATTTACAGATCCGAAATAAAAATTAACCGGCTCGATCCCGAATTCTTTAAATGCCTGCGATAATTTGCCTACTGCCTCATTTGACATGTCTTCAAGATATGAATTAATCTCGAAAATATTTACTTTTTTCTGTGCTATATAAGTCGCTATCATGTCGCCCATACGACTCAAAATAAGCCCTCTGAAGTAACTTTCTATATCTGAACGAGTTATACTTGTTTTATTTCCTGCGAGTTTAATTACAAATTGCCGGCTCTCTGTGATTCTGAGTCCGAACTGACCAAACGCACGCACATAAATGGGAATTTGATATTCAGGATCTTTGAGAAGTAAGGGATTTTGCGTTCCCCATTTCATGTCTAATAAATTAACTTTGTTGACGAACCAGATTCCCGCCTTGTAAGGACTCTCGCCTCCAGTCGGTAAATTCATAATTGAGCGCAAAAATGGTAAATTATCCGTCGAAAGAGTATGACGACCGGGCCCGTATAAATCCACTGCTTGGCCGTCCCTGAATAAAATAGCCTCTTGAGACTCACGTACTATTAATTGAGACCAGTTGCCTAATTCGTCGCTTTTTGCCGCATTATTCTTATTGACATAACGCCACGCAAGGACATCATTAGAATTTAGGCCATCATCCCATTGTATAACTTGAATTAATGCCATGATTCTTTTATCTCCTGTTAAAGTAAAAATTTTATATTTTCACGTAATAATAGCATAAATAAATCCCCCTGAATCTATTAATGACTCAGAGGGAATAAATTTTTTTGTGAGAATTTAGCGAATTTGCAAATAAACTGTATTGCCGTCTGTATATGGGTCTGCGTTAGATTTTGCTTCTTTTATGAGTCCTGATGATTGCGCCCGGCCTGCTAATTTGCTTTTTATGTCTGAGTTATTGCCGGCATTTGTAAAAGTATATTTTGCGAACCATAATTTATTATTGCTTTCTACACCGTACTCACTTGGAAGTGAACTCCCATTGTTTAAATACGGCTTAATATTTGCTATATCAAGAGTCGCCGGGGTTGTCTTGTTATATTCGTCAAAGCTGTCTACGTAATGAGCGAGTGCAGCAATTTTTATATTATTAAGACTCGTTATAATGTCAGAAGCCTTTGCAGAATTTATTGACTCAGTGCTTGAAATCATCATCATAGAACTTAATACGCCGATTACTACAATAACTATAAGCATTTCTACAAGTGTGAAACCTTTTCTCATTCGTAAAACCTCCTTTTATGACAATTGAATTATTGCCGAAGTTACAGGCGAAAAAATTGCGATTGCGATTACTGCTATTATACCGCCGACAAAAACAATCATAACAGGCTCTAATAATGAAACAGTAGCTTTTATTTGCTCGTCGAGTTCCTGATCGTACCAAGTAGCGACTCTTTCAAGCATTGTATCAAGATGTCCTGTTTCTTCGCCGATTCTCATCATTTGAGAGACTAAAACGGGGAAGATTCCGGCCTGTCTTGCTGAGTCTCCCAGTGATACGCCCTTCATTGCGTTAGAGCGCAAATCGTCAAAACCTTCAGCAACTACCGCATTTCCTGCCGTGCCTTCTGCCATTTCTAGACTTCTTATAACGGGGACTCCAGCTGACACGAGAGATGCAAAAGTCCTCGCAGATCTTGCCATTGACGCTTTAAATAATAAAGTTTTCAAGATAGGAATCTTTAATTTAAATTTGTCCATAGTTTTACGTGTTGTTCTATTTTTGCATAAGAATATCCATAAAGCTGTGAGGCCGATTGCTGCTGCGGCGATAATATACCAGTGCGCACTAAACCATTCACCAGCCGCGAATAAATAAAGAGTTATAGCCGGTAAATCTATATTCATAGCTGAGAAAGTTTCTTTAAATTTCGGCACTAAGAACATAAAGAAAAATATTAGAATTCCTACAGCAAATGTCATGACAAATGCAGGATAAAATAATGCGCTTTTCACTTTGCTGCGTAGTGCCTGCTGTTTCTCAAGTAATACTGCACCTTGTTCAAGTGAATAATCTAACATTCCGCCTTCTTCTCCTGCCTCAACAAGTGAGACTAACAAAGCATTAAATGCGGGGTGCTGACTCAAAGCCTGACTCAAAGTAACTCCCCTGTCAAGACGCGCTTTAACATCAAGCAAAATTTTCTTGAGAGCATAATTTGACTCTTGACTTGTTATAACGTCTAATGCTGAAGCGAGGCCGACTCCTGCTCCTTCCATTGTTGCAAGCTGGCGGAAAAATATCATCAAATCTTTTAGCGAGACTTTACCCGATGAGAATAAATGCCCTATATCAGCATTAAGAATAGCTTTGAGGCTGAAACCTTTTTTTGATTTAGTATTAGATTTAGCAAGAGAAGTATTAGCCCCCTGCTCAGTTAAATTTATTACTATTACATTTCGATTTCTTAATTGTTCGAGCGCGTGTTTTTGTGAATCTGCTGCTACGTAGCCTTCTATTATTTCGCCGTCCTGTTGTCTTGCGCGATACTTGAAATTCAATATAAATCACCTGTCTTGTATAATTTTATATCGATAAAAGCCGCTCAATTTCCGGTAAATCATAAGCAAAATCTTTCGCAGTACTCTTTGAAATTTTGCCGGCTCTGTATAAACGCGCTAAATCCTGTTCCATTGTGTGCATTCCGGTATTTAAGCCTGTCAGCATTGAATTTCTTAAACTTGAAGTCTTCCCCTCACGCACATTACTGCGAACTGCCGGAGTAGATAATAATAACTCAGTCGCACAAAAACGCCCCGCAAAACCTTCAGCCGGTAATAACTGCTGTGAACATATCCCGATTAGGGTATAAGCTAATTGCAGACGGATTTGATTTTGTTGATGAGGCGGAAAAACGTCTACAATTCTTTCAATTG